>CAMDVP010000029.1 GCA_945877525.1 uncultured Clostridia bacterium
TGTCATGCTCCAGGAGCAGACCCCCGTGCGCGTCCGCATGGTGGACAGCGTGGGCTACATGGTCAAGGGCGCGCTGGGCACCTCGGAAAACGATGCAGCCCGCATGGTACACACACCCTGGTTCGACCAGGATATTCCCTTCGACCAGGCGGCGGAAATTGGCACCCGCAAGGTCATGACCGATCACGCCACCATCGGCATGGTGGTAACCACCGACGGCTCCATCACCGATCTGCCCCGAGGTGCGTATGTGGAGGCCGAGGAGCGCGTGGTGGGCGAATTGCGCCAGCTGGGCAAGCCCTTTGTGGTGGTGCTGAACTCTGCCCAGCCGCGGGCCGCGGAAACTCTCTCCCTGCGCGACGCACTGGAGGACAAATACGCCGTGCCGGTGATGCTGCTCAATGTGAAGGAAATGTCCGTGGACGACATTCAGCATGTGCTGGAAAGCGTGCTGATGGAGTTTCCCCTGCGGGAGGCGCATCTCAGCGTGCCCGCGTGGCTGGGCGCCTTGGACAACGGTCACTGGCTGGTGCGGCATGTGCTGGACGCGGTGCGCGGCGCAGGCAAAACACCCAGGAAGATGCGGGAAACCGACGTGTTCGTCGAGGCCTTCGCAGGCTCGGAATACGCGGGAGAGGCGCAGCAGGTGCAGCTTTATCCCGGCGAGGGACGGATGGATTTTACCCTGCCGCTGAAGGAAGGACTTTTCAACCGGGTGCTGGGCGAGGAGTGCGGCACGGAAATCCGCGGCGATGCGCACCTGCTGTCCCTGATGAAGGAACTGGTGGCGGCCAAGGCAGAATACGACCATGTTGCCGACGCTCTGCGGACCGTGCGGGAAACCGGCTACGGGCTTGTCACCCCCACCATGGCGGAAATGACCCTGCAGGAGCCGGAGATCGTCCGCCAGGGCGGACAGTTCGGTGTGAAGCTCAAGGCCCATGCGCCTTCCCTGCACCTGATCCGCGTGGATATCGAAACGGAGGTTACCCCCATCGTCGGCACGGAAAAGCAAAGCGAGGAGTTGGTGCGGTATCTGATGGAGGAATTTGAAAATGATCCACAGAAGCTGTGGGACACCAATTTCTTCGGCAAGAGCCTGAACGACATGGTGCGGGAAGGGCTGAGCAACAAGCTTATGCGCATGCCGGCCGACGCGCAGCAGAAGGTACAGGAAACCCTGACCCGCATGATCAACGAGGGGAATGGCGGTATGATCTGTATCCTGCTGTAATGTCACATCTGTAAAGTGTTTCCGAAGGTCTGGAAAAACGAAACGCCTCATGCTACAATCAGGAAGAATAACCAACGGTAAAGGAGCAGCTGCCGGTGTTACTGATTCAGAACGGTTTTTTGCATCCCATGACGGGCCGCCCTGCCCAGGGGGACTTATTGCTGGAGGGCGGCCTTATCCTCCGGGTGGAGAAACAGATTGATCCGCATACCCTTGAACCCGAACAGGTGATCGACGCTTCCGGGCTGCATGTGTGTCCGGGACTGATTGACCCGCATATGCACCTGGTTCGTGCCTCTGCCCGGGAGGAAGACGATGTGTCCGCGCAGCTCCATGCCGCCCTGGATGCTGGCGTGACGACCTGTACCCTGTGGCCGGAAGAAGACGGCGCTCCCTGCCGGACATACCATGGCACGACGCCTGCCGCAGCAGGATATGCCATCCATACCCTGAACGCGGATGGAGCAGAAGACACGGTTCTCCGCGCCGCCATGGCGCAAGCCACGAAGGAGCAGAGCCGCCTGGGCTGTGAAATTCACGGCGCGTCAAGCCTGCGGCGGGTGCTTGCCCTCGGGCGGGAAACCGGGTGCAGCCTCATCCTGACCCACCTGACAGGCTGCCAGACCCTGGCGGAGGAAATCGCGGCCTCCGGCTATCCGGTGATTCTGGGGGCGTGCTGTCTACGCTCGGGGGGCAGCAGCTACGAGCTGGCCGCGAGGCTGCAGACTTTGGGCGTATCCGTCACGCTGACGGCGGATTATCCCGCCACACGGCTGCATCATCTGCCCCTGTGCGCCGGACTGTGTGCCCGGGCAGGCATGCCGCGAGAAGATGCGCTGGCCTGCGTAACGCTATGCGCCGCGCGCCTGCTGGGCATGGAATCATCCTGCGGCGCCCTTGCGCCCGGCATGCGCGCAGACCTGGCGCTGTTTGACGGCGATCCGCTGATGCTGGCCACCGCCCGTGTCATGACGGTGTGTGGCGGGGAGATTCTGCCGTAAAATGTCAGTTCTGGTTGACAAAGGTCGCTTTTCGCGCTACAATCAAAAGGAAGCCGCCGGGCTGTACCGGCGCATGAAAAAGCGAAGAAACGAAGGGTGAAGCCTATGCTGAAGCATCCCATGACCATCGCGGGTCTCAAGCGCGAGCTGCCGATCTGCCGTGTAAACGATGATCTGTATATCGGCGCGTTCGTCATCTTTGGCGACGTGGAGCTGACCGTGGCCTGCGCCAAAGCGCTGCTGGAAAAAGCGCCGGAATATGACTATATCATCACAGCCGAATCAAAGGGCATTCCCCTGGCCTACGAAATGGCCCGGCAGGCCGGGGATGAAAAGTGGCTTCTGGCCCGCAAAGGCGCGAAGCTGTATATGCAGAACCTGTTCTCTGTGGAGGTCAAGTCCATCACCACCGACCATGTGCAGAAGCTGTACCTCGACGGCGCGGACGCTGCGCTGATGCAGGGCAAACGCATCCTGATTGTAGACGACGTGATCTCCACCGGCGAGTCTCTCCATGCCCTGGAAGCGCTGGTGGAAAAGGCCGACGGACAGATCGTGGGCCGCATGGCCATCCTGGCCGAGGGCGACGCGCAGAACCGCGAGGATTTGATTTACCTGGAAAAACTGCCCTTGTTCAATGCCAGGGGCGAAATCATCGGATAAGAATGCCTGTGAAAAGGGCCTGCGGAGGATTGTCCGCAGGCCTTTTTGCGTGCATAGATTGTCCAGCGCCACGCCATGCTAAAATCAGCTTAAGGGAGGTTTGCAGTATGTCGGAATACCGAACGGATCTGGCCATGGAGCGCACGCTATGCCCTGGCGGCATGGGCGATGGCGTATGCGTGGACACGCAGAAAAGAGGCGAGATGGAAATCACCTGGGTACGCATTGATTCCCCCGAGGCCGCCAGGCGCCTTGGCAAGGCCCAGGGAGTCTACTGGTCGCTGACCCACCCGCGGCTGCCCGCCCTGTCCCCGGAGGAACGCATGACCGTAGCAAAGGAAGTAGGGCAGATGCTCCGGCTACTGCTCCCGCCCAAGGGAGACGTGCTGGTGCTCGGCCTGGGCAACCGGCGCATGACAGCCGACGCCCTGGGCGACCGGGTGGTCAGCGGCATCCTGGTCACCAGGCATCTCAAGGAGGGCCGCCTGCGGGGCGTATGCGCCATGGCCCCCGGCGTGCTGGGCGTGACGGGGGTAGAAACCGCCGAGTTGGCCCGCGCCATGACAGAGCGCCTGCATCCCGCAGCGGTCGTCGTCATTGACGCCCTGGCCGCCATGGAGACCAGCCACATCTGCACCACCATTCAGCTGACGGACACGGGCATCAGCCCAGGGAGCGGCGTGGGCAACCATCGCGCAGGCATTACGGCGGACAGACTGCAGGTACCCGTTATTGCCGTGGGCGTACCCATGGTGGTGTATGCCTCCACCATCGTGCGGGACGCGCTGTGCCGCATCCTGTCCTATGAAAACCCGGAGGAATCCGCCGCCGCCATGGCCCGGGAGCTCGCAGGCAACCCGCCCGAGGATCTGGTTGTTACCCCGCGGAACATCGACGAGCTGGTGCAGGGCATCGCAGATATGCTGGCCCTGGCCGTAAACACAGCGCTGCAGCCCGAATGCACCATGGAGGAGCTTTCATACTATCTGCATTAGTGAACTTTTCCAGAAACAAACATGCTTGGTTTCAGGAAGTGCACGCAAAACCTGTCCTGTGAATTAAGAAAACACGCTTCATTCTATTCAGCCGCCCGGGCGCATACCCTGTACCACATTGGAAAGGGTGGGTGCGGTATGGGACGGCTTTTTGTGTGGAGCAAGGGACAGGCACTGGCCGTGCTGCTGGGCGTTGTGCTGCTCACGGCACTGATGGCTGTGGGCTGCACGCTTCTTTGCCTTGGCGGACAGGCTCCCATGGAAAACGCGCAGCCCGTATTTGCCCAGGGGGAATTGATCTTTCAGGAGGAAACGCTCCCCCTCTCCCCCACCGCCGCACCTGCGGAAACCCCGTCGCCCCAGCAGGACATCTCCTTTCGTGTGGAGGTGGTGCACAGCACGGCGCAGCCGCCTCTTTCAGGCAAACGGGTGCTGATTTACCATACCCACACCTATGAGGCATTCACCCAGGTGACGGACGCACCCTACAAGGAGACAGAAAGGTGGCGCACCAGGGATGCATCCGCCAACGTGGTGGCTGTGGGCAGCGCGCTGACAGCCTCGCTGGAGGCCCTGGGCTGCGAGGTGGTGCATGACGATACAGCCTTCGAGCCGCCCGACCTTTCCACCGCCTATCAGCGTTCCCTTGGCATGCTGGAGGAGCGGCTTAGCCGTGGAGAAGCCTACGACCTGTACATTGACCTGCACCGGGACGCCATCGCGTCCGCCTCCACCATCCGACGCACTGTGACCCTGGGCGGCGAGGAAGCAGCCCGGTTTATGGTGCTGGTTGGCAAGGGAGAGGGCTATGCAGACAAGCCTGACTGGCAAGCCAACTATGTCCTGGCGGAGCGTATCACCCGCAGTCTGAACGCTCAGGCGGAAGGGCTTAGTCGGGACATCAAGGTCAAAACAGGACGGTTCAACCAGCACATCGCGCCCCGCTGCGTGCTGATTGAATGCGGGAATAACTACAACACCCTTGAACAGGTGTTAAACGGCATTCCCTACCTGGCACAGGCCATTGCAGACGCACTCAGTCAGGAATAAAAAGCGCCCGAAGGCAGACAATTCTTCGGGCGAAAACATGTAGCGCATCAGGCCTGCAGCCTGGCAAGGGAGAGGGGGTATTCCTCCAGCAACGGACGCATGGCAGCCACGGTTCTGGCGCTGCGTTCCATAGCAGGCAGCACCCACAGGAGGATGGCCCAGTCGCAGGCGGCGGGCAGCCCGCCCTCCATCAGTGCGGCACAGGCGGATACGAAGCGATACAGTTCCCGTGCGGATGCGCCGTTCAGCGGAGCGATCTGGGCCAGCACCCCCTGCAGCGCCTGGTCGATTTCCTCATCGGACGCACCCTGACAGTCTGCCAATGCCCGCAGGGACGCAGCGCTGACGGGTTCTGCAGGAGCGTCATCGTGCAGCTCAGGCACAAAGGGCAGCGCGTTCATGCAATACACGGGCCAGGAGCAGGTTTCATAGGCGACATTGCGCACCATGGACGCGGCGCTATGAGCAAGCAGCACCTTGGTCGCATGCTCCAGAGGCGCGAATGCAGGCAATGCTGTGAGCAGCAGCGCAGGGGTAGCGTCGGCAGGCGCAGGAGAAATCAGCGGACGCTGCTCCTGGGACACCTGCTGGGCAAAGCCGCTCAGCCACCCCATGCGCAGGGCCGTGTTCCGCATGAACGTTGCCGCCGCGGCAGGAGTCGCCGCTGCAAGACCAATCCGCGGACAAATCGCCAGCAGCGCCAGCAGCGCCACCGCCTCATTACGGGCGGCCGCGATACCGCTGGCCCTGCAGGCGTCGCACCAGCGGGCAATCAGCGCCTCAGGGGTCAGCTGCACACCGCTGACGCAGGTCATGCGCAGGGGCGTTCCCGTCATGGGCGCCGCCATCTGCGCATCTGCCAGGGCCTTGGCCAGGGCAGCAGGCAAGGCGGACTGCCTCAATTCATCCACCCGGCGGAGCAGCTCGTCCCGCTGTGCCAACAGCTCGTTAAGTTCCTTTTTCGCCTGGGCGATGGAGGCCTCATGCGCAGCGAGGGACTCGTCATAGCGGGCATTCTCCTGGCGAAGCTTCTCAGGCAGGGCATTGATAACCTCCCTGCGGAAGCTCTCCAGATCGCCCTTGGCGCGGTCAAGCTGCAAAAGGGCGGAAAGGCGCTCGGCCTCCAGATCCTGCAGGCGGCTCTGCAGCACGCGCTGCAAGGCGCTGTCTCCTGCGGAGGCCGCCAGCTTCGGCTCGATCTTGGCCCGCATGCCGTCCAGGGAAAGCAGGAAATCCGCCAGCTGGTTCTGAGCCTCGGGCATCTGCCAGGCGGCGCGCATGGCGGTGCAGGCGTTTTCCACCGGATTTTCCACCTGACGCAGGCGCGCACCGGCAGGAAGCGGCTCGGCCGGAGGCTCGTTTCGAGCAACGCGCCACTGGGAGGCCACCACCTCCTGCAGCTTATTTTTGGGCTGAGGCACGGAGGTGCGCACCTGGGCGCGAATGAGGGGCGTGCCGGTCAGTGGCTGGGCCGGATTGTCCCGCTCAGCGCGGGTCACAGGAATCGGCCTGGGCTGAGGCTGCCGCAGCAAATTGGCGTTGCTGGACAGGGGTTGATCCAACCCTTGCAGCGTTTCCTCAAAGTTTTTGTTCTGATCAAGGATATTCAGCGTTTTGCCAATGGGCAGGGCCTCATCCTCCGCGGGCGCAGGGCTGGGCTTTGGTTCAGTCTGCTTTTCCTCAATGCACAGGAGCATCCGCTGGGGCTGATCGGGGCAGGTCAGAGGGTACAGAATGCCCTCCGCCGCGGCGGCAGGCTCGGGGTTTTTCGGCTCGGATCTGCGCACGGGGCCGAACAGGGTTTCCTCCTGGCGAATATAAAACAGCGGCGTAACAGCCCTCTCGGCCAGAGCCGCATAGTCCTCCGGCGTACCCTCCAGCACCTCATAGAAGGTATGCTCGGGCAGGGCGCGCACGGTATCGGAATAAAGAACATATTGGTTGATTTCGCCGCGATCGGGCCGGTAATTCTTGTTTGTACGGATCTTGTTGGCATCTGCCGGGATGCCCAGCAGATCCATGACACACCATCCGCCCAGGGAACGCATGCGCTCCTTGAAGGTGTGCTGCTCGTTGCGGTCAGGCACCACGCGCAGGCAGCCGCCGTCGGGCCAAAGCCGGGCGGCTTCCTCCTGCACATCGCCATGCACGGTTAATAACGGACGAACGCGGAAATAGGCGCGCTGAACATTATCCTCCTCAATCAGCGCAAAAACGAGCTCCTGTTCAAGATTCATCGTTATGCCTCCACCCATAAAGATGATAGAAAACGGCTGGCTGCACCACCTGCCAGACCGCCTCTGCTTTTCGGGCCGCGCCGTACACGGAACAGCCCACTTGTCAACGGATATACCAGATAGAATAATTGTAGCAAAATTTTTCCTGATCGTCAAGTACAAACCGGTCAGGGCATGGGAAAACGCACATTTTCATGGACTCGCGTCCCTTATTCGCACAGATCCGCACTAAGGGCCCGATAGCCGTTCATCTTCATATTCTGATAGAATTTGTCCTTCTCCGCGTACATCATCCTGTCCGCAACGTTGACCAGTTCCTCCAGGCACAGCTGCGGATGCTCGGCAGCGATGGCAAAGCCCAGGGACAGGCTCAGCCCTTCCCGCTTGTCCACCGCGGCGGAAAGCGCACGGCACAGCTCCGCAATCTGCTGCCTGTCCGCAAGAACCAGGGCAATGAACTCATCCCCGCCGATGCGATAGCATTTGCCTTCCCTGCCAAATACCTCCGCAATGCACGCGGCCGCGTCGCAGATGGTCTGATCTCCCGCTGCGTGGCCCCTGGTATCATTGACCATCTTCAATCCGTTGATGTCAATGGAAAACACCGTCAAATCCCGCGGCATGGTGTCCTTGTCGTGATGGTCGCTCAAAACCTTGTTGTAGGAATACCGGCTGAGCATGCCCGTCAGCGCGTCTGTCTCAATCAGGTTCTTTTGCAGGAGCAGGTGATCGTCATTGCGCTGCTGCAGAAACTCGTTGTAATGAATGAAAAGCAGGGTTGAGCAGCAGGCCAGGGCCAGGTATGCCGTGCGGACGTCGCCTCCTGCGAATTCCTGAAAGCCGATGCCCAGGCACATAAACAGGATAATGGTAAATAGCGACAGGTTGTTCTGCCTTTTGAAATTCTTGCTGTATGCCCTGAAAGCAATCAGCACATCCACAATGGCAAGGCAATACACCACGGTATAGACGAAATACAGCGGCCCGTGGCAATAGTAGTTTTCCTCATTGATGAAAAAGGTCCAGCCCGTGAATACGGAAAGAATCTGCAGCAGGGTATTAAACAGCAGCACAACCACCATCCATACGTGCTTTCTCCGTTCCTTTTCCTCCGTTACCTGTAGGGCAAAGCACAATCCAGTGATGGGGGTGAAGATATAATCAATACACTTGGCAATGCAGTGGATGCCCATGGTCCAGGCCGGTGCGCCGTTGAGGGCAATTCCCGTCCATTCAGAAAGCGAAGACATGATAATGCATGCGTAAGTGATATAGAACCAGCGTTTGGTGGATTTGTCAAAACGGGCATTTTCGTAGACAAGAATCCCCAGAATACATACTGTCATGCATGAAAGAGCCACCGTGGCAGTGTAGTTACCGTTCACCGCTTCGCCTCCTTTCATGGATTTCCTATCATATTATAGCATGATTTAGCAAGTATTTCAAGCGCCCCCGGCGGCGGAAGGGAAAAACGGTGCCGAAAGAGGGGGAAAATCGGCGTAAAAGCAGGCAAAATGCAAAAGGAGAGAGCCGAAGCCCTCTCCTTAGGAAGCGGGATGAAATTACACGCGCTTGACTTCCTTGATCTTGGCCGCCTTGCCCTGCAGGGAACGCAGGTAGTACAGCTTGGCGCGACGCACCTTGCCGTGACGGATGATCTCCACATGGTCCACACGGGGAGAATGGATCGGGAACGTACGCTCGACGCCAATGCCGTAGGACACGCGGCGAACCGTAAAGGTTTCGCGCACGCCGCCGTTGCGCATGGCAATCACAGTACCCTCAAACGCCTGAAGACGCTCGCGGCTGCCCTCCACAACCTTGACCCACACGCGCACAGTGTCGCCAACGGTGATCTTGGGCAGATCGGTACGGAGCTGCGCTGCTTCGATAGAACGGATGATTTCGCTCATGGAATGTGCCTCCTTCCCTCATAGACGTTCGTATCCGGGTGTACGTCAGGCGCACTGAACCACCGGACAGCGGACCGCCCGTATGTCACAGCGATTATTATAGCACATATTCCACTGGTTTGGCAAGCGTTTTTCAGATTTTTTTATCCATGGGCGCTTATGTCCTCTCCCTCCTCCAGTGTCACACGCGCGCCCAATTCCCGGAGCATGCCGGGAAGATTCTCGTATCCGCGCATCACATGACCGGCAGGATCGTTCAGCACAGTCTCCCCTTCGGCAGCCAGCCCTGCCAGAATCAGCGCCGCCCCGCCCCGCAGGTCTGGGCTGGTCACCGTCGTGCCTGCCAGCGGCAGGCCGCCGCTGACCAGGGCAATGCGGTCCTCAATACGGATACTCGCTCCCAGCCGCACCATCTCCCTTGCGTGCATAAAGCGGTTCTCAAAGATGGTTTCCAGGAATACCGAGGTGCCCCGCAGCTTCAGCGCAAGGGCCATCATAAGGGCCTGCATGTCCGTGGGAAAGCCGGGGTATGCCAGGGTACGCACCTGAATGGGATCCCTGGCCCTGCCGGACAGGCGCAGCCCCGCAGCGGATTCCCGCAGAGTAACCCCCGTCTCCATCAGCTTGAACAGCACCGCACGCATATGATCCGGCCGCACGCCCCGCAAAAGCACACTGCCCTCCGTCATGGCGGCGGCGCACAGCAGCGTGCCTGCCTCGATACGGTCAGGGATCGGCCGGTAGGTGCAGCCGTGGAGCTTTTCCTGCCCCTCAATGAAGATGGTGCCCGTGCCGCCGCCGGTAATTTTCGCGCCCATCTCCGTCAGGAAGGTACAAAGGTCGACAATCTCCGGCTCCTTGGCCGCATTCTCAATGCGGGTCGCTCCCTTTGCCAGCACTGCGGCAAGGATGATGTTTTCCGTCGCGCCTACGCTGGGAAAATCCAGATACACGTTGCCGCCGTGCAGCTTTCCCTGCAGGGTAACCGAGCCAGGGGTCAGCTGGGCCTCGGCCCCCATGGCCTGCATGCCTTTGATGTGCAGGTCGATGGGCCGCTGACCGATGGCGCAGCCCCCCGGCAGCGCCACCCGGGCATACCCCGTTCGGGCCAACAGCGGCCCCATCACCAGAACCGACGCCCGCATGCGGCTGAGCAGGTTTTCCGAGGAAGGAGAGTGCGGATCATCCGACCACAGGGTTACCTCGTCCCGGTTGCGGCTGACGCTTACCCCGCACTCCGACAGAATTTCCACCAGGGTTTCCACATCGGTCAGCATGGGCACCCGCTCGATGGTCACCGGTTCCCGGGTCATCAGTCCCGCGCACAGCAGCGGCAGCACGGCGTTCTTAGCCGCATGCACATGGGTTTCGCCGCTGAGTCGTTCGCAATGCCCAATGCGGTATATCGCCATGTCAAGCCCTCCCTTTGGCTTCATTCTGCCCATCATCCCCCGCGGGCATGCTGGAAAGTTCCGCGCATTCCTTGACTTTTGGGCTTCATTTGCGCATAATAGGCATTAGTGGGAGTTTGCGCAAAATCATGCCCACAGGAAGGATGGCCGCCAATGCCCAGCGAGATCACCCATGTGCAGCCATTTTCCATTGCCCATCGCCTCGGCCTGCGGGCGGGAGATGTGGTGGAGCGCATTGCGGGCGAGCCTGTCATCGACCAGATCGACTATCAGGCCCTCACCGCCCAGGAAAGCTTTGACATTGATATTTCCCGCAGCGGGCAGCCCTTGTCCTTCCATGTGAACAAGGAGGATTGGGAGCCTCTGGGGGTCACGCTGGATCAGTCCATCGTGTCCCGCCCCCGTCCCTGCCGCAACCACTGTGTTTTCTGCTTCATCGACCAGATGCCTCCCGGCATGCGGGACACCCTCTATGTCAAGGACGACGACTGGCGTCTGTCGCTGATGATGGGCAACTTCATCACCATGACGAACCTGTCGGAGAGCGAAATGGACCGCATCATCCGCCGCAGGGTCAGCCCGCTGTACATCTCCGTGCAGGCCACCGACCCGGAGGTGCGCTGCCGCCTTCTGCGCAACCCCACCGCCGGGGACGTGATGGACAAGCTGCGCCGCCTGAAGGAAAACGGCCTGCGTTTCCATTGCCAGCTGGTGCTGTGCCCCGGCTGGAACGACGGCGCAGTGCTGGAACAGTCCCTGCGCGATCTGCGCAGCCTTTCGCCGGCGGCCTGTTCGGTGGCGCTGGTGCCTGTTGGGCTAACCCGCTTCCGGGAGGGCCTGGCGAAAATCGAACCCTATAACCGGGAATCCGCCGCCGCGTTGATTCGGCAGATTGAACCCCTGCAAAGGCAGTATTTGAAGGAGATCGGCACAAGATTCGTTTTCCCCGCGGACGAGTTTTACTGTCTCAGCGGCCTGCCGTTGCCCGAGGACGAAGAATACGAGGATTATCCCCAGCTTGAAAACGGCGTGGGCATGCTGCGGATGTTTGAAACCGACCTGCGCTTCGCCGCCTTGGACGAGCCCGTGGCCGAAACGCCGAAGCGCCGCCTGGTCATTGCCTGCGGCACATCGGTGGCCGCGCAGATGCAGCTCTGGTGCAACGAAATGGCCCCCAAAGGCACCACGGTGGAGGTGCATCCCATCGTGAACCGCTTCTTTGGCGAATCGGTCACGGTAACGGGGCTGATCACCGGGGGCGACCTGGTGGAGCAGCTGCGGGGGGTATCGTGCGACCGGATTCTCATCTGCCGGGACATGATCCGCAACGAGGGCGACCTGTTTCTGGACGGTATGAGCGTGGCGGAGGCGCGGCAGCGGCTGGAAGCGCCCCTGCAAATTGTAAAAAACACGGGCGAGGCCTTCTGGCGCGCCATCAGTGGATTGGAGGAATAAAGAGCCATGGCAAAACCCCTGGTTGCCATTGTGGGACGGCCCAACGTGGGCAAGTCCACCTTTTTCAATAAAATTGCCGGACATCGCATCAGCATTGTGGAGGACGTGCCCGGCGTGACCCGCGACCGTGTGTATGCCGACGCGGAGTGGATGGGCCGCCGCTTCACCCTCATCGACACCGGCGGCATCGACCCCCGCAGCGACGATGTGCTGCTTTCCCAGATGCGCCGCCAGGCGGAAATCGCCATGGACACCGCGGACGTCATCTGCTTCTTCACCGACGCCCGGGACGGCCTGACCGACGACGACCGCGAGGTGGCCAACCTGCTTCGCAAGACCCGCAAGCCCCTGCTGCTGGTGGTCAACAAGGTCGACTACCTGGGGCTGGGCGACGCACTGTATGAGTTTTACGAGCTGGGCCTGGGCGACCCCATCGGCATCAGCAGCGTGAACATGCTGGGCCTGGGCGACCTGCTGGAGGAAATCTGCAAGCGCCTGCCCCCGCCGGAAGAGGATGAGACGGAGGAAGAGGCACACGTGCTGCAGCTGGCTGTGGTGGGCCGGCCCAACGTGGGCAAAAGCTCGCTGGTCAACCGCCTGCTGGGGCAGGAGCGCACCATGGTCAGCGACATCGCCGGCACCACCCGCGACGCCATCGACACCCGCTTCACCGGTTCTGACGGCACGGAATACAACATCATCGATACCGCCGGCATCCGCCGCAAGCGCGCCGTGGAGGACGAAACCCTTGAGCGTTACAGCGTGCTGCGCTCCATCGCCGCCATTCGCCGGTGCGACGTGGCACTGCTGCTCCTGGATGCCCAGGACGGCGTAACCGAGCAGGATACCAAGATTGCCGGGCTCATCCGCGAGGAGGGCAAGGCTGTTATCGTTGTGGTAAACAAATGGGACGCCATCGAAAAGGACACCGGCACCCTCGAAGCCTTCCGCAAGAAGGTACTGGACGACCTGAAGTTCATGGACTACGCGCCGGTATTGTTCCTCTCGGCCCTCACCGGGCAGCGCGTACATACCGTGCTGGACATGGTCAACCAGGTGTGGGCCATGGCCACCAAGCGCATTCCCACGGGCGTACTCAACGATGTGCTGGCCGACGCCACCGCCGATCTTCAGCCTCCCGCCACCAACGGCCGCAGGCTGAAGATATACTACCTCACCCAGCAGGGCGTTTGCCCGCCCACCTTCATCCTCTTTGTGAATGATGAAACGCTGATGCACTTTGCCTATGAGCGTTACCTGGAAAACTACTTCCGCAAAACCTTCGATTTTACCGGTACGCCCATCCGCTTTATTCTGCGTGAAAAGCAAAAGGAGAAGTAAAAATGACGATTCTGACCTATGTGCTTGTCGGCGCGGTTGCCTATCTGCTGGGTTCCATTTCCACGGGTCTTCTGGTGGCAAAGCTGAACCACGGCCCCAACCTGCGGGAGGTGGGCAGCAAAAACACCGGGGCCAGCAACGTGCTGCGCACCATGGGGCTGAGAAACGGCCTGATTACCTTCGCAGGCGACTGCGGCAAGGCTGCCCTGGCCTGCGGCATCGGTTACTGGACACTGGGGCAGTACGGCGCGATGCTTGCCGGCCTGATGGTGATTCTCGGGCACAACTGGCCCGTGTTTTTCCAGTTTAAGGGCGGCAAGGGTGTGGCCAGCAGCTGCGGCGTGATGCTGGTGTGCTTCCCCATCCCGGCGCTCATCAGCTATGTGGTGGCCATCGGCATCATCGCGGCGACACGGTTTATTTCCCTGGGCAGCATGTGCATGCTGACGGTGTTTGCCATCCTGGTATCCGTATTCTTCAGCGGCGGCGATCTGCTTGTCATCCTCTGGGCCGTGCTTCTGGCTGCGCTGTGCATCCTGCGGCACCGCACCAACATCGGCCGTCTGATCCACGGCACCGAGAGCAGGCTGGGCCAGAAGGTCAAGTAATCTCACGCCTCGTTTCCGCCCGTCCCCTGGGATGCGGCGGTTTTTTTTATGGAGAAATCTTTCCGTTCCCGGGGAAAATACTTGCCATTCAGGGAAAAATCAGCTATGATAAATTGATGATATTTTGCCCGCCTCGCGGGCTTTGGAGGAATCCGCAGTGTCCGACAGGCTTTCAAAAATCCGCAATTTCTGCATTATCGCGCATATCGACCACGGCAAGTCCACCCTGGCCGACCGCATTCTGGAAAAAACCGGCGTATTTGAGCAGCGGGAGATGGTGGACCAGATTCTGGACAGCATGGAGCTGGAGCGTGAACGCGGCATTACCATCAAAAGCAAGGCCGTGCGCATGAACTACAAAGCCAAGGACGGCGAAACCTACACCCTGAACCTGATCGACACCCCCGGGCATGTAGACTTCACCTATGAGGTCAGCCGCGCCCTGGCCGCCTGCGAGGGTGCGCTGCTGGTGGTGGACGCCACCCAGGGCATTGAGGCGCAAACCCTGGCCAACTGCTACATGGCCATCGACCACGACCTGGAAGTGATCCCTGTTATCAACAAGATCGCCTGAGGAGGTGCGGCAGGAAATCGAGGACGTGATTGGTCTTGACGCATCCTACGCTCCCTGCATTTCCGCCAAGACGGGGCTGAATGTGGAGGACGTGCTGGAGGCCATCGTGCAGCACATCCCCGCCCCCACCGGCGACGATACCGCCCCCCTGCAGGCGCTGATCTTCGACGCGTTCTATGACAACTACCGGGGCGCCATCTGCTTTGTGCGCATCAAGCAGGGCGCTATCCGTGCCGGCATGCGCATGCGGCTGATGGCCGGAGGCGGCGAGTTTGACGTGGTGGAGGTGGGTACCTTTGCCCCGCGCTATCGCCCCTGCGAAGAGCTCCGCGCGGGCGATGTGGGCTATGTGGCAGCCTCCATTAAGGATGTGCGCGACACCCGCGTGGGCGACACCATCACCGACGCGGCCCGCCCTGCCGCTTCTCCCCTGCCCGGCTACCGCCATGTGACCCCCATGGTCTACTGCGGTATCTACCCTGCCGACGGCGCGGATTATCCCGCTTTGAAGGACGCGCTGGAAAAGCTCCGCATGAACGACGCTTCCCTTTCCTTTGACCCGGAGACCTCCGTCGCCCTGGGCTATGGCTTCCGCTGCGGCTTCTTAGGGCTTTTGCACATGGACATCATCACCACCCGCCTGGAGCGCGAGTGGGACCTGAACCTTGTGACCACCGCGCCCAGCGTCATCTATCAGGTGACCAAGACCGACGGCAATGTGCTGATGATCGACAACCCCAGCAATCTGCCCAGGCCGGATGAAATCAGCCTGATGGAAGAGCCCTTCGTTCATGCGACCATCTATACCCCCCAGGACAGCGTGGGCACGCTGATGGATCTGTGCAAGGACAAGCGCGGCATCTTCATCGACATGCAGTACGAGGGTAACCGCGTCAAGCTGAATTACGACATGCCCCTTAACGAGATTATCTTTGACTTCTTTGACCAGATCAAGAGCCGTAGCCGGGGCTACGCCTCCTTCGACTACGAGCTGAAGGACTACCGCGAGAGCGACCTGGTGAAGCTGGACATTCTGCTCAACGGCGATCTGTGCGACGCTTTCAGCATCATCGTCCACCGGGACAAGGCCTATGCCCGGGGCCGGGGCATCTGCGAAAAGCTGAAGGATGTCATTCCGCGGCAGATGTTCGAGATTCCCATTCAGGCTGCCATCGGCGGGAAGATCATCGCCCGGGAAACCGTCAAGGCCATGCGCAAGGACGTGCTGGCCAAGTGCTATGGCGGCGACATCACCCGCAAGAAAAAGCTGCTGGAAAAGCAGAAGGAAGGCAAGAAGCGCATGCGCCAGTTCGGCACCGTGCAGGTGCCCAGCGAGGCGTTCCTGGCCGTATTGAAAATGGACTGAGAGGACAAGCCATGCCGCTCACACCGGAGGAGGAGCGCATGCGGGGCATTACCGCATGCTTCACAGGCCACAGGCAGCTGGAGGACAGCCGGCTGCCTGCGCTTGTTATGCGTCTTGACAGTGTGCTGCATCGCCTGT
The DNA here is from genome assembly GCA_945877525.1 of uncultured Clostridia bacterium. GTDB lineage: Bacteria > Bacillota > Clostridia > Christensenellales > Aristaeellaceae > UBA11524. Next base: position 15,988 of record CAMDVP010000029.1, read on the forward strand.
ATGGCCTTGGCTACCGGCGCTTTCTCAGCGGCGGCGCCCGGGGCTTTGATCAGCTGGCCGCAGAACGGGTGCTGGCCCTGCGCGGCAGCTGCCCTGATGCGCAGCTGATCATGGCGCTCCCCTGCGCCACGCAAAGCCGCTCCTGGCCCGATGCGGACTGCCGCCGCTATGAGCGCATTCTCTGCCAGGCGGACGAAACCCATGTGCTCTCTCCCATCTATTATCAGGGCTGCATGATGGTGCGCAACCGCTATATGGTGGACCGCGCCTCCTTCTGCGTGTGTTATCTGACGCATATGAAAGGCGGCACAGTGTCCACCGCGGTCTATGCCTCAAAGGAGAATGTTCCCCTTATCAACATCGCCATGGAGGACGCCTGTGCCGCCTTCGTGCGGGATGGGCTCAGCGCTTTTTGATTTCGTGCACAGCGCCTTCGACATACTGTTCCTCGTTCTTGATTTCCCAGTGGAGCAGCACTGTCAGCGCGGCGCGCAGGCCGATGATTGCACCCAGGATGGCCAGCTCGTTCCAGTCGCGGGCCAGCACCGTGCGCAGCACCTCGCCGCCCAGCTTGAATTCCAGCGCCAGGGCGATGCCCTGAGCCAGCTTCAGCCGGATGTGCGGATCCTTCTTGAAATAGCCGATAATCCCCTGGACGGCGGTAATCATCAGCACCATGATACCCGCAAGTTCAATCAGCCGGATGCCGATTTGCGCGGTATAGGTGACGACCTCCTCCAGAAAACTCACGATTGCCTCCATGAACAACCTCCTTCTCCGGCAGGGCCGGCTTGCTGTGGCAAAACGCCTTTTTTATAGTGTACACGATTTCTGTCATTTTTGCACGAACTTTTTTGAGGAAATGCCATGGAATTATACCTTCATTTTCCATTTTGCGCAAAAAAGTGCCGCTATTGCGACTTTGCCTCCTATGCAGGGTGTGAGGACATCATCCCCGCCTATGTGGAGGCTGTGCTGCAGGAAGCCCGGGCCCGGGCGAAGCAGCTCGACCACACCCCCATGGAAACGGTCTTTCTCGGCGGCGGCACACCGTCCCTGCTCCCTGCGCCATATCTTGACCTGCTGCTTAATGGGGTAAACTGCTATTTCCCGGTGCAGCCGGGGGCGGAATGCACCAGCGAGGCCAATCCCGGCACCCTCAACCGCCCCTGGCTGGACACGGCTGTGGCCCATGGGATCAATCGCCTGTCACTGGGCATGCAGGCGTACCAGCCAGTGCTGCTGGCCATGCTGGGGCGCATCCACAATTTCGCACAGGTAGAGCGTTCCGTCGCCATGGCGCGTGAGGCGGGCATCAACAACATCAGCCTCGACCTGATGTTCGGCCTGCCAGGGCAAACACCAGACCAGTGGCGTGAGACGCTGCAGGCCGCCCTGTCCCTGCATCCGCAGCACCTGAGCTGCTACGGACTGATTCCCGAGGAGGGCACGCCCCTAAAGGCCGACCTGGACGCCGGACGGCTCTCCCTGCCCAGGGAGGATGTCGAGCGCGCCATGTACGATGACGCACTGACAATTCTTTCGGAAGCAGGGTTTGTCCAGTACGAGATCTCCAACTTCGCCCTGCCCGGCTATGCATGCCGGCATAATCTTGGCTACTGGCGTCAGGTTCCCTACCTGGGCCTGGGCGCTGCCGCCAGCTCCATGCTGCCCGCCGGCAACAGCGCAGCCTATCTGCGGGAAACCAACCCGCCAAGGCTTTCGGACTACATGAAAATGGTCCAGACCCGCACCTGGCATCAGCGTGAACAGATAGCCGTCAGTCCAGAGGAAGCACGCTTTGAAACCATGATGCTTGGCCTGCGCACCACCGAGGGTGTATCGGAGGCATTCTTCGCGGCCATGCACGGCGTCGCACTGGAAGCCTGCTATGGCAGCCGGCTGCGGACACTGGCCCACGAAGGGCTTGTCAGGCATGCGGAGGGCTGCTGGCGCTTAACGCGCCGGGGTATGGACGTGCAAAACGCCGTGCTGGTGGAGCTGATGGA
>CAMDVP010000030.1 GCA_945877525.1 uncultured Clostridia bacterium
GATCTGTATGAGTCCATGCTGGCGCTGTACCGCAGGCGTGCCGATGCGGCCCCATAAAGTGCAGCCGCCGTCCGGATGGACGGCGGCTGCTGCTTTTGGGATGAGCGTGGTTACTCTGCCGATTCCCCGTCGGCGGCGGCCTTGCCGATCAGCCCGCCGGTGGTCACGTTTTTCAGCATCTGGGGAATGTCAAGCCCGACGGCCTGCTTCACGGCCTCAAAGGTCTGCAGCATGGTGCCGGCGGTATCCTTGGCCATGGAGGTCGCGCCGCCCTCGCCAAAGAGGATGATCTTCTCGGTCTTGCTCAGCGGCTCGCTGACGGATCGGGCAATCTCGGGCAGCTTGTCCACCACCATCTCCAGCATAGCGGCCTGGCCGTACTGCTGCATGGCTTCCGCCTTGCGCAGAATCGCTTCGGCCTCAGCCTCACCCCGCAGGCGGATGGCCTCGGCTTCCTTCTGCGCTTCGTAGAGCTGGGCGTCCGCTTTGGCCTGGCGCTCGATCCGCTCGGCCTCAGCCTTGAACACCTGGGCGTCCTTCTCGGCAGACGCCTTTTCGCGGATCTCCACGTTCAGGCGTTCGCGCTCGATTTCAACCTCCTGCCGCTTCAGCTCGGTGGCTTTTTCCAGGCGGGTCAGTTCAGCCGCTGCGCGTTCTTCCTCGAACTCCTTGCGCACGCGCTCCTGCTCAATGCAGTATGCCTGATCGGCCTTGGCCTTCTCCTGGTCGGCCTCGATCTTGTACTGGGCCTTGAGCAGCTCAAGCTGCTTGTTCTGCTCGGCAATCGCAGCCTGGGCGGCAACCTGCGCCTTGTTGCTTTCCTGCTCGGCCTTGGCCTTGGCGATGGCTGCGTCCTGTTCCTTGGTCACCACGTTCTGGATGGCCATGGTGTCGACCACCTTGCCCTCGTTGTCCGAGAAGTTCTGGATGGTCAGGTTGATGATTTCCAGGCCCATGTTCTTCATGTCAGACATGGCGGCCTTGATGGATTCCTGGGCAAACTTGTCGCGGTTCTGCACCAGCTCGGCGATGGTCATCTGGCCGATGATCTCGCGCATGTTGCCCTCCAGCACGTCCTTGGCCAGGGACTTGATCTGCTCGGCGTCATAATGGAGCAGCTGTTCGGCGGCGGTGGCCACGGACAGATCGTCCGAACCGATCTTGATGTTGGCCACGGCGTCCACCAGCACGGAAATGTACTCCTTGGTGGGCACAGGCTGGGCGGTACGGATGTCCACCTGCATCAGGCACATGTCCAGCCTGTCGATGCGCTCAATGGCGGGGATATAGAAGGTCGCGCCGCCGCGAACGATGCGGTAGCCAAATTTCTTGACGGACACGGTACCGTCCGGGTTGCGTACCTTGTAATTGCGGCGGAGCAGGCCGGAAATGATGAAGGCTGTGTCCGGCGGGGCAATCTTGTAGCGCGGCAGCAGCTTGATGAGGATGATGAGAACGATAATCCCCACGGGGATGACCCACCAGTAACGGTACAGCAGATCGAGCATGGCTCCTGTGGATAGCATGAGAAAACCTCCCTTCCATTGGTAAACGAACACTTCCTGCCAGTATTATACTGGATAGCCTGGGAAAATGCAATAAAAACCGGGCCCCTTGTGCGGAGAGGCCCGGCCTGTGCTTTGCTTTGATGTGCAGTGATGTGCAAACGGATTAGATCAGCTCGAGAACAACCATCTCGGCGGCGTCGCCGCGACGGGGTCCCAGCTTGTAGATGCGGGTGTAGCCGCCGGAGCATTTCTTTTCCTCGTTGCGGGCCTTGTACTTGGGGGCCAGCTCGCGGAACAGCTTCTCCACGACGGGATGCTTGTTGTCCTTGGTGCGCTCCTTGTAGTCAGCCTTGCTCTCGTCAGCCTGCTTCTGCTCCTTCAGGTCATACAGATAGGCCATCATCAGGCGGCGGGCATGCAGCTTGGAGGGAGCGTCGTTCACCACGTCAATGGTCATCAGCTGACCCTTGTCGTTGTGGGTTTCCTTGGTGGTTGCGATGGTGTTGTCGCATTCCTTGATGGCCAGGGTGATCATCTTGTCGGCAATGCGGCGGACTTCCTTCGCCTTGGCTTCGGTGGTCTCGATGCGGCCGTACCAAATGAGGTTGGTCACCTGGTTACGCAGCAGCGCCTTGCGCTGGTCCGCAGTGCGACCCAGCTTGCGTTGATGTGCCATGGGATATTTCCTCCTTCACGGGCAGTGGAGACGCGGAACGCGGGAAAGCCATGCCCCGGCCGCAGCTCCATCTTATGAATTGAATGCAAACAGAAGAGATTACTCTTCGTTGGGACGCAGGCCGAGACCCAGCGCTTCCAGCTTCTGCTCGACCTCCTCCAGGCTCTTGCGGCCCAGATTGCGAACCTTCATCATGTCTTCCTGATTGCGCTGCACCAGCTCAGCCACGCTGTTGATGCCGGCGCGCTTGAGGCAGTTGTACGCACGGACGGACAGATCCAGCTCTTCAATGGTCATCTCGAGAACCTTTTCCTTCTTGTCGTCCTCGGGCTGTACCATGCTTACCGGCATCACCTGATCCGTGAGGCTCACGAACAGGGACAGATGCTCGGAGAGGATCTTGGCGGCACCGCTGATGGCCTCTTCTGGCTTCAGGGTACCGTTGGTCCAGATCTCCAAGGTGAGCTTGTCATAGTCGGTAATCTGCCCTACGCGGGTATCCTCAACGGTATAGTTCACCTTCCGGATGGGGGTGAAAATGCTGTCCATGGGGATCACGCCGATGGGCATGCTGGGATTCTTGTTCTTGTCGGCGCTGACATAGCCGCGGCCCTTCTCGAGCATCAGCTGCATCTGCAGGTGAGCATCCTCGTTCAGGGTGGCAATGTGCATGTCGGGGTTGATGATTTCAACCTCGTCGTCCACCTTGATATCGCCGGCCTTGAGCTCGCAGGGGCCCTTCACGTCGACGATAACCTGCTTGGGGTTGTCGGTGTACATCTTCACCGCCAGGCCCTTCAGGTTGAGGATGATCTCGGTCACGTCCTCCTTCACGCCGGGAACAGTCGAGAACTCATGCTGCACACCTTCGATGTGTACAGAGGAGACCGCCACGCCAGGAAGGGAGGACAGCAGCACCCGGCGGAGACTGTTGCCCAGGGTGTGACCGAAGCCGCGCTCCAGGGGCTCCACAACAAACTTGCCGTAGCAGTTGTTCTGGCCAACCTCCACACACTCGATGCGTGCCTTTTCGATTTCTACGATCATTTCGTTTACCCTCCTCTAACAGATCCTGGGTGAAGAACCTTGCCGGCAGGGGAAGAAGCATCCGCTCCTCCCGCCTGCCGCGTTCTTCATTAACGGGAGTAGAACTCGACGATCATGTTCTCCTGCAGCTGCAGGTCGATATCTTCGCGGGCGGGCAGGGCGTTCACGGTGCCGGTCAGGTTGGGGGCGTCGAAGGTCAGCCACTTGGGAGTCACAATGCTGGTGCCCTCCCGCAGCGCCTTGAACATCTCCATCTCGGTGGAACGCTGGCGCAGGGTGATCACATCGCCAACCTTCACGGAATAGGAGGGGATGTCCACCTTCTGGCCGTTGACACGGATGTGGCCGTGGACAACCACCTGGCGGGCCATGCGGCGGGTCTTGGCCAGGCCGAGACGATACACCACATTGTCCAGGCGCAGCTCCAGCAGCTGGAGCATGTTGTCGCCGGTGATGCCCTTCATGTTGGCGGCCTTGAGGTAGTACTTGTGGAACTGCTTCTCAAGGATGCCGTAGACAAACTTGACCTTCTGCTTTTCCTTCAGCTGGGCGCCGTACTCGGAGACCTTCTTGCGGCGGGTGCCGCCGGGGTTGCGGGTAGACTTTTTATTGCCATAGCCCATGACGGCCGGAGAAACGTCAAAGCTCCGGCACTTCTTGGCGATCGGCTGCTTGTTGATAGCCATTGTTCGTAGTCCTCCTTCGTTACCTTACACGCGACGGCGCTTGGGCGGACGGCAGCCATTGTGGGGGATGGGCGTCACGTCCTTGATCATGTTCACATCCAGACCCGCGGCCTGCAGGGAACGGATGGCGGCCTCGCGGCCGGAGCCGGGACCCTTCACATACACTTCGACGGTCTTCAGGCCGTATTCCATGGCGGCCTTGGCGGCGGTCTCAGCGGCCATCTGGGCGGCGAAGGGCGTGGACTTCTTGCTTCCGCGGAAGCCCAGGCCGCCGGCGGAGGCCCAGGACAGGGCATTGCCCTGCGTGTCGGTGATGGTCACGATGGTGTTATTGAAAGAAGAACGGATATGGGCGGCGCCGCGCTCGACCAGCTTGCGCTCCTTGCGCTTGCGCACAACCTTCTTAAGCTTCTGCTTAGGTGCCATGAATTTTCCCTCCGATTATCAGTCAGGTAAGGCGGTAAGGATTACTTACCGGCCTTCTTCTTGCCGGCAATGGTCTTCTTGGGACCCTTGCGGGTACGAGCGTTCTGCTTGGTGTTCTGTCCGCGAACGGGCAGGCCGCGACGATGGCGGACGCCGCGATAGCAGCCGATTTCCATCAGCCGCTTGATGTTCAGGGACACCTCACGGCGCAGGTCGCCCTCCACCTTCAGGTTGTGCTCGATGTAATCGCGCAGCTTGCTGATTTCGGTCTCGGAGAGATCCTTCACCCGGGTATCGGGGTTGATGCCGACCTCTGCCAGCATCTTCTGGGAGGTCGTCAGGCCGATACCGTAGATATAGGTCAGGCCGACCTCAACGCGCTTTTCTCTGGGCAGGTCTACGCCCGCAATGCGTGCCATGTGGTTCATACACCTCCGTATAGTGTGTGGCGGTTCCTCCGCCTGTGGAAAAAGACGCAGGCTTTTCACAATCCGCGTGGGAGCAACCCACTCCCGGGGATTTGTCCCGGCCCGCAACCTTGCAGGAAAGCCCTCCTCCCGAAGGAAGGAGCCCTCCTATGCCGGTCGACCTTAGGAGTCAGCCGTCCGGCCCCGCCCCGTGCCTGGTGAAGCAGACACAAGACAACACGTCCATCCGCTATGGAAGGCGCGGAAGGATGTGCTTTCACTGTCCGTTCAGCCCCTTGATGGAACACGCGCGGGGATGCGCATGCAGCCGCCCACCAGACGGGCCTACTTGGTAACCATCTCATATTATCACAACTGATGCAAATTGTAAATCATTTTTTCCCGCTTCAAAAAACTTTTTTTGAAAAAAATTTCGTCCGGGCGGGAACAATTTCTCCCCGCATGCGTCTATCCCGGTGTAAGACATACGCAAGGAGGTATTTTCCCCATGACCAAGCTGATTGCCATTCTCTCCGCCGCGCTGTTTGCGGCCTTCTCCCTCACCGCCGCTCCCGCCGTGCAGGCTGACGAGCAGGCGCTGTTCGACCTGTCCGGCGTGGTGCTTGAGATGAACGACGAGTTTATTCTGATTGAGGACAGCGACGGCCAGCAGGTGCAGGTCAACCTGTTTGAGGACACGATGACCGAAGGGGACGCCATCGTTCCCGGCGCGCTGATTCATGTGCTGTACAACGGCATGATGACCCGTTCCCTGCCCCCGCAGGTGGCCGCGATCCGGGTCAGCTGCTTCGCCTTCACGGGTGAAATTGCTGAAATGAACCAGAACGGCTTTCTGCTCCACCCCGACGAGGGCATTGACGCGGTGCAGGTAAACGCTTCAGAGGAACTGCTGGAGGGCCTGGAGCCCGGCAGCCGGGTGACGGTATATTTCAGCGGCGCCATGACCATGTCCCTGCCCGGGCAGATCGGCGCAGAGCTGATTGTCCCCGCCGAGTAAGCCCATCTGAAAAGGGCCGCGCAGCCTTCAAGCCGCGCGGCCTTATCCTATGCCTGATGATAGATCGCCTGCAGCGCCGCCCGCAGCGCGTCGAAGCAGCCGCTGCCCGCCGCCATGAAGGGAATGCCCTCCTCGTAGGTAACCTCCCCGCCCAGAATATTGCCGCACCGGCCGCCGGCTTCCTCCACCAGCAGCGTGCCGGCGCAGTAGTCCCAGGGCTGCAGGAGCCATTCAAAGCAGCCGTCGCTGCGGCCCGCGGCGATGTCGCACAGCTCCTGGGCAGCAGAGCCTGTACGGCGCAGGTCGCCGCACAGGGGCAGAAGCGCCCCCACCGTGCGGCCGGTGAGCGCCATCAGTTCATTGTAGTAAGGCGAAGTACCCAGCCCAATCAATGCGTTTTCGAGGGGTTCTTCGGAGGCATGCAGGCGGGTTTCCCCGCAATACGCGCCGCAGCCTGTCTCAGCGTGATACACCTCGTCCGCGTACGGGTTGTAGATCGCGCCGAACACCGCCCGACGATGCTCCACTGCGCCTACGGAGATGCACGACATGCTCCGCTTGCGGAAGTAATTGGTGGTGCCGTCAATGGGGTCGATGATGAAGGTCAGGCCGTCGGTCAGCACATTGTCCTTCTTTTCCTCGGCATAGAACTTCGCCGTGGGATATCGAGCGGCCAGGCGCTCCATCAAAAGCGTCTGCACCGCCACGTCCGCTTCGGTAACAAAGTCCGCGTGCCCGCCCTTGGCATACACTCGGGGCTGTTGATAGGAAAGCATCAGCTTGCCCGCCTCGTGCAGAATATCGGAAAGATTTTCCATGGAAATCAGCGCTCCTTCGGTTCCAGATGCAAAAGGATCAGCTCGCAGGGATTGAACAGCCGGGGCACACCGGCGGAGTTGGTCACCCCCCGGCTGACCAGCAGGCGGCGTTCAAAATACCAGCCGGAGGTCAGCTTCGGGAAAAGGCCCTGACCCGGCGCATACAGCCCGCGCCCCATCAGCCGCACCTGACCGCCATGGGCGTGACCTGAGACCGTCAGGTCGATGTCATAGGGCGCGACGGCGGATACATACATCTCAGGATGATGGCACATGAGCAGCTTGAAGCCGGGTCTGGCCGCCATCTTCCGCAGGAAGGAGGCAGACGGCCTGCCGTACCCCGGGGAACTGAGTCCGCCCAGAACAATGCCGCCGAAGGATACGAAGGCATTGTCCAGCAGGGTCACCCGGCTTTTCCTCACCAGCGGGTAAAAGGCCTCCCAGTCCCCGGAGCCGCGTTCATGGTTGCCCAGCGCATAGAAGGTGGGGGCGCACGCCGGCGCGTCCTTCAAAAAGGCGGCGGCACGGTCAAAGCCGTCACGGTGGCGGTTCAGCAGGTCGCCAATAATCAGAATGCCGTCCGCCTGCCGCATCGCGGACAGCAGATCGGCATAGGGGGCGTTGTGCAGGTCGGCCACCAGGGCCAGGGTGAGGGATTGGCGGATTCTAACGGAAGCTACCGTTTCGTGTGTGATCAACCGCCGGGTCATGGCCTTGCCTTTCTGCGGCGCTGGTGCAGGAAAATCAGCGCATAGCCGCAGACCAGCAGGGGCAGGGCCGCCAGCAGCGCCCGCAGGGCCAGGCCTTTATAGAGCACGCCGCACTGCAGCGCCAGCATATCCGACAACTCCGCCGCCATGCCTCCAAGGTTCAGCAGTGGCAAAAGCGCCGTCAGCCCCAGCACGGTCAGCGCCGCCCCGGCCAGCGCCGTGCCGGCATACAACGCCGCCTTGTCGGGCCGGGCGCGCAGAAGCAGCAGAATCATCAGCATCAGTCCCAGCGCCGCCCCGGCGCAGACAAGCGGCAGCTTCGCCAGACGATTCATCCACACAGGCAGGCTGATCCTTTCCTGCAGGCGGGGCATGACCAGGGCGATCAACTCCGTGCGCAGGGGCAGAACTGCGCGGCTGACCGCGCGGCCCATCTCGTAGGCCACGCTGTCCCGGGCCACGGTGCGCTGCTGCACAGCGGGAATGCTTGCCTGAAACAGCTCGTCCGCCCGCACCGCCGCCTCAATATCGGCGGTAGGGTAAGCAGGGGCCTCCAGCACAGGTTCGTCGCCAAGCAGCCCCATCCACCAGGCGATGACCTCGCGGCTGTAGGCCGTTACGCTGTCCTGCGTCACCACGGACAGCACACTCTGCGGCGCAAAGCCGTATTTTGCGGCCAGTTCCTCCGCCCGCGCAGTGATGCGCTCCATCTGCGCGTCCGTCACGCGGGCATCGAGGGCCACGCTTTCGTGCAGGGAGGTGCTGGTCAGCAGGCTGTGCGCCAGCATCGCAGCGCAGCAGACAACCAGCGCCAGGGCTGTCAGCAGTGCCAAAAGCGCAGAAACCGCGCGGGCAGGCCAGGAAATGCGCGTCTGTCCGTTCATGACGTCACCACCAGCTTCATCACAACGCTCAACAGGCTGCAGAGCTTCGGCCAGTACAGGGCTGCCACCGCGCATGCGGCGGCCAGCAGGGGCAGGGCGACAAGCAGCGGCGTCAGCCAGAAAAGGCGGCTGGGCCGGGAAACATTCCTTGACATGGGCAGGCTCCTTTGCGACAAATTCCACCCTATTATACCGTGAAGTTACTTCCGTTGCAAGGGCAAGCGGAAAAGCAAAATCTTCCCCTTTACCCAGGAGCGGGAATGTGCTATGATAGAAAAGGAACGATTGTTCGCAATCATGGGAGGTACCTATGAACAAGTTTGTGCTGAAGGCGCCCTATCAGCCCAGCGGCGACCAGCCCGAAGCCATCGACGCGCTGGCCCGGGGCGTGGCGGAGGGCATGGACAGCCAGGTGCTGCTGGGCGTGACCGGCTCCGGTAAAACCTTTACCATGGCATCGGTGATCGAACGGGTGCAGAAGCCCACCCTGGTCATCGCCCACAACAAGACCCTGGCGGCCCAGCTTTGCTCGGAGCTGAAGGCCTTCTTCCCTGACAGCCGGGTGGAATATTTCGTTTCCTATTACGATTACTACCAGCCCGAGGCATACATCGCTTCTTCCGATACCTACATTGAGAAGGACGCCTCCATCAATGAGGAAATCGACCGTCTGCGCCACAGCGCCACCGCGGCGCTGAAGGAGCGCAGGGATGTGATTATCGTCGCGTCGGTCAGCTGCATCTATTCGATGGGCGACCCCAGCGAATATGAGGGGCAGATGGTCTCCCTGCGGCCCGGTATGCGGATGAACCGCGACGACTTGCTTCGCCGCCTGATCGACATCCAGTACAGCCGCAACGACGTGGAGTTTGCCCGGGGCACCTTCCGGGTGCGGGGCGACACGGTGGAAATCATCCCCGCCGGGGAGCACGAACACGCCCTGCGCATTGAGTTCTTTGGCGACGAGATTGACCGCATCAGCGAGATCGAGGCGGTCAGCGGGCATGTGCTGGCGGTGCTGGAGCATGCCGGCGTGTTCCCGGCCACCCACTATGCCACCGATCACAGCCACATGGAGGAGAATATCGCCGTCATCGAGCGCGACCTGCAGGAGCGCATTGCCCAGTTTGAGCAGGACGGCAAGTATCTGGAAGCCCAGCGCATTGCCCAGCGCACCAACTACGACATCGAAATGATGCGGGAAATCGGCTACTGCCAGGGCATCGAAAATTACAGCCGCTATTTCGACGGCCGCAAGCCCGGCGACGCGCCCTACTCCCTGCTGGACTACTTCCCCAGGGATTTTCTGTGCTTTATCGACGAAAGCCATGTGACCGTGCCGCAGATCCGCGCCATGTACAACGGCGACCGCGCCCGCAAGAACACCCTGGTGGAATACGGCTTCCGCCTGCCCTCGGCCTACGACAACAGGCCGCTGCTATTTGAGGAATTTGAGCAGCGCATTCATCAAACCATCTTCGTCTCCGCCACTCCCGGCCCCTACGAGCTGGCCCGGGCCAGACAGGTGGTGGAGCAGATTATCCGCCCCACGGGGCTGCTGGATCCGGAGATTCTTGTGCGCAAGGCCACCGGCCAGGTGGACGATCTGGTAGGGGAAATCCGCAAAGTAGTGGCCCGGGGACAGCGGGTGCTGGTAACCACCCTGACCAAACGCATGGCCGAAAGCCTGACGGATTACCTCAAGGAGCTGGAAATCCGCGTGCGCTATCTGCACAGCGACATCCAGACCATGGAGCGCATGCAGCTCATCCGCGACCTGCGCCTGGGCGAATACGACGTGCTGGTGGGCATCAACCTGCTGCGCGAGGGCCTCGACCTGCCGGAGGTGGCGCTGGTGGCCATTCTGGACGCGGACAAGGAGGGCTTCCTGCGCAGCGAAACCTCCCTGGTGCAGACCATTGGCCGCGCCGCCCGCAACGTGGACGGCCGGGTGATCATGTATGCCGATCAGATGACCGACAGCATGATGCGCGCCATCACCGAAACCAACCGCCGCCGCGCCCTGCAGCAGGCCTACAACGAGGCCAACGGCATCACCCCGGAGAGCGTGCGCAACGCCATCCGCGACGTGCTGGAGATCACCCGCGCGGCGGAGGAAGCGTCCCCCACGAAGCTCAGCGAGGACGAGCGGGCGGCGCTCATGCGACAGGTAGAGGAGCAAATGCTATCAGCCGCCAGGGAGCTGGAATTCGAGAAGGCCGCCAAGCTGCGCGACCAGCTGCTGGCCCTGCGGGGCGAAGCGCCTCAAAAGCCGGACGTGCAGCAGCGCCGCTCCCGCGCGCCCAGGTCAAGAAAGTCCACGCACTGAAAAAGGAGACGGCCCATCACAAGTTATTATGTAGAGGAAGGTTTCACCCTCCTCTATAGGAGCTGCCCCAAGTGCAGCAAATTCAAGCAGTTATGGCTTGAAGGGTAAACCTTCAAGAACATAGCTGCTTTTGTTTTGCAGCGGAAAGAGAGGACACCATCATGAAACTCACCTACCGTCGCTGCGGAGACTACCTGCTGCCGGATCTGGGTCTGACCGAAAAAGAACAACAACCTCTCGGCAAGTACGGCAGGATACGCCTGAACTACCTCAAGGAACATCGTCCCGGCCTGTTCAGCAGCCTCCTGCTGTCCGGCAAGCTCATGGAGCATCTGCATGAAATCGACGCAACCTGCAATGCTCGCCTCGAATTGCTGATTCCTCAGATGCAGACTGCGGAAGGCGTCACTGAGAAACTGAAAGCAACAAATCAGCTTGAATGGGTGCGCCACATGAATGACATCCGTCATCAGGCGGAGGAAGCACTGCTGGATGAGTTGATTTACGTCTGAGTGATAAGGGACTGGCTTCTCATGATCTATGGCTGACAGACAAGGCTGGTGACACATTCGAGGCCTTGTCTGTCACGCTTTAGAACTTTGAGAGCCCAGTAAAATCAAGGGGTTCAGGGCCCTGTTTGGCCCCATTTTTGCCTTGGATGACCTATTCCTCGTCCACACTCAGAATTGATTTCTATTGCGTCATTTTTGGAGGTTATTACCATGCTCAGGCTACTCAAACTACCTCTCAAGCTGGCGGTTCTTCCACTGATTCCCGTCCTGCTGGCGCTCCATTTTGCCGGAGCGATTGTGCTGGGGCTGTCGTCCGCCATCACAAATTTGCTGGCGATGGTGTTTCTCCTCGGCTCATTGGCAGGATGGGTTGTTCATGCGCCCGGTGCAATGCTTTGCCAGACGGTCGGCATCGGCATATTCTTCGCGCTTGCGCCACACATCGCCGGATGGCTGCTGGGCAAAGTCACGGATGTCACGCTCTTCCTTCTGGACTTTATTCTGACCTGATTCGTTACTCTCTCTTTCTGCCCTTACTCCGGCATTCCACAGAGCAGAATCGCGAATCGGAGCGCCTTGCAATGAACGCTTTCCCGCAATGCGCACACAGTTTCATCGGATTATCAGGATCGGTGAGCCTGACAGAAAACAGAAATTTTATCGCCAGCATCAGCGAATGGAAGTCCCACACCATCACGGTATGGTCGCGCAGCTCAAGGTGATAGCTCGGCGCGTTTCCTTCAAAGCAGGCCAGCCCTTGACGGTATAGCGCCAGCGTGTCCTGATCCAGAGTATCCCGGTCATTGTAGTACAAGTACGCCGAGACAAAGGTGAAAGCCCAGTCCAGAAAGACCTCCTTCAGCCAGTCATAGCGCTCGCCATAATCGCGCATGAAGGACATGGCCTTCGCTCGCGGCTCATTGCGGAAGGTCATCGCAAGCGCCGCCTGCATCTTGTCCTCACCGGAGACATTCCATAGCGATTCAGTGCCGCGCTTCTTAAAATCCGGCATGCAAAATGGGAAGAACAGCTTCAGATAGCCCAGCGTATCCATGCTCTCCTGTCGGATAAACGGGTTCTTCAACAGATAAGCCTTCTCATATTCGACGAACCTCGGCGTTGTGGGCAGAGCTGTCATCAATCCCAATAAGCCGTAAGTACAGGCGAAGCTGCGAATCGCCGCTTGAATCTCGCTATCCGGCTGCTTGTGAAAAACGAGCAGGCCGATGTTGACGGCATCCGTCACCAGCTGATCAGCCAGCGGAATTGGATCGTATACGGTGGCCTCTGCCAAGTCTGTTGACAGAAGATACGACTGTCCATCGGCGGCTTTGCGCCATTGGTAATCGGCATACCTTGCCCAATGGGCGCTGGTATGCTCAAACAGATTCATCATCGGAAGAAGTCCTCCTTTTTGTTGGCGTGTAGGTGCGCAAGAAATCCTGTTCCATATGGATCAGCTCGCCACCGTGCTCTGCGCGTTCCATCAAGGCTTCATACAGTTTGCGGTGGATGCGACGCCGGACCGTATCGCGCACCTTGCGGATATTCCGCTCAGACTGCCCGCGAAGATCAGCCAGCTTCTGAGTGGAGTACAGCCGGACGCCCAAGAAGTACACGATCTCCTTATGATCCAGCTTCAAATTCTTGACGATTTTACGGATATGTGCCCTGTCGGTCAGGTCGTGCATCTCGAACAGGCAGTTGGCCAGGTAATCATCAAATTCACCTCGGCAAATCTGCCGGAAAGTAGGTTGGCTCATGCTGATGGGCAAAATGTCGCCCTCCGAAAGCGCGTCGTATTCCAATGGGGTATCGCCCCGAAGATTCTCGTAGCGGCGCTCTCTGCGCATTCGGCTCTGCTCCTCACGATCATACCAGTTGACGAGCGTTTGAAATTCCGCCGTTGTTCGTGCGGATAGCTCCAGGCGACGCAGCGCTTCTTCACGAACGCTTTGCGCAATACGTTTTCTCCGTTCAGAAGCCGAACAATTATCTGTTTTTGCAGGTTGGTTGGATTCTTCTGATTCATCGGAATCGTCAAGCATCCAATCCATAGAAGCATCATCGGAGCTTTCGTCCTCCGGCACATTGTTCCATGGCAGCTCGTCGTCTGGTATCTCAACGCCATCTTCATCGTACAGAGGCATGGAACGAATGGATTCTTCGGCTGATTCCAGATCGTTATCCGCCGAAGAATCATACCAATCATCCCCAGAAACCATTCGTTCACCCTCTCTCTTTGAGCCCATTATACAGGAAAAAGCCAAGAATCGCAATTTTCCTCAAAGAATTTTCAAAAACAGTTCCGAAAAAGGCTCTGGTTTGTCCTATGGGTGAAGGGAGCTTTTCTAACCTACAATGACTCCCCGAGAGGTAATGAACTTGAACAACAAGGAACCTATGATTACGGCGCTGTATGAGCGCCTATCCCGCGATGATGAATTGGAAGGTGAGTCCAATTCCATCACTAACCAAAAATCGTACCTGGCCGACTATGCTGACAAGAACGGTTTCACGAACTGCCGCCATTATACAGATGACGGTTATAGCGGCGGCAACTTTGAACGCCCCGGATGGAAGCAGCTCATCGCGGACATTGACGCGGGGCTGGTCAGCGTTGTCATCGCGAAAGACCTGAGCCGTGTTGGACGTGACTATGTGGAAACCGGTTTCTACACAGAAGTCTATTTTCGCCGGAAGGGTGTGCGCTTCATCGCTATCGGTAACGGCGTGGATACGATCAACCCGATCAGCAGCGAGTTTGCGCCCTTCATGAATGTGCTGAATGAAATGTACCTGCGCGACCAGTCGAAGAAAATGCGCACTTGCTACCGCCAGAAGGGCAATACCGGGCTGCCTACCAACAACCTGTGCGTGTACGGCTACCGCAAAGACCCGGAGGACAAAAATCACTGGCTGATAGATGATGAAGCTGCCGCCGTTGTGAAACGAATCTTCCAACTGGCGATTGACTGCCATGGACCGTATGAAATTGCCAGAATTTTGTCCGAAGACAAAGTAGAGTGTCCAGCCTATTACAACGCGGTTCATGAGAACTGCATGAAGCGCTCCAACTCTGACATGAGCAAACCTTATGCCTGGAACGGTGCGACGGTAAGTAACATCCTGCGACGGCCAGAATACATGGGCCACACTGTCAACTTTCGTTCTGTGAAGAACGGCTTGAAGGCAAAGCGTCAAAGCAAACCAAAGAAGGACTGGCTGATCTTCAAGAACACGCACGACGCCATCATTCCACAAGACGAATGGGAACTGGCTCAATATGTTCTGCATGTCAGGCGGCGAACGGACAGCACAGGCGAGGCAAATCCGCTCACTGGCAAGCTGTTCTGTGCGGAGTGCGGCGCGATGCTGAACAATCATCGCAGCAAGAGGAAGAACGCTAACAGAGCATCGGATGATTACTATGACTGTCCGACATACAGTCAGGGAAAAGGTGATTGCTGTTGTCATTTCATTACGACAGCATTTATCCGCTCTGTCCTGTTGCAAACGATTCGAGTTGCCAGTCGGTACGCCATCTCGGACGAAGCAGCATTTGCAGAACAGGTGCGCTCCTTGTCAGCGTTGCGACATGCGGATGCGGTGAAGGAAAAAGCAAAAGAAATCAAGCAGGCAAAGAAGCGCATAGCGGAATTGGATGTGATCATTCAGAAGCTGTACGAAGCCTATGCACTGGGCAAAACGCCAGAGAATCGCTTTGAGGTGCTGTCCACTGCTTATGAGAAAGAACAGAGTGAATTGAAAGCGACGCTTGCCCAGAACGAAGCTGCGCTTTCAGATTACAACACAGACTCGTCTAATATCGAAAGGTTCATGGCGTTGGCGCGGAAATATCGTGATGTTGAAGAACTGACTGCTCCGGTGATTAACAGCTTCATTGATAAAATTATCGTCCATGCTCCGAAAAAGATCAATGGTGAGCGATGTATGCAGGTAGAAATCATCTTTCATTTCATTGGCAACTTTGCTGTTCCCCAGCTCCAAGCAATGCTAACGGAGGACGAACTGCGCATGGAAGCCAGACACACAAAGGAGCGTGAACGGAATCACCGGAAGTATCTGCGCCGAAAAGAACGAAAAAAAGGAACACTGATTGCCGAAAGAGCAACAGCGTAGCAGGAGGAAAATACAATGATTGATCTGATTGAAAAGAAGAACGAACTTAAAGCAAGTGGAAAGAACGCAGCAAATCATGTGGATGCCGAGAATGTTACCGCGCTTTACGAGCGTCTTTCTCGCGATGATGACATGGAGGGCGAGTCAAACTCCATTACGAATCAAAAGAACTTTCTCGAAGCATATGCACAGGAACACGGCTTCACGAACCATCGCCATTACACCGATGACGGTTTCAGTGGCGGCAGCTTTGATCGTCCCGGCTGGCAGCAGATGATTGCAGATATAGAAGCTGGCGTCGTAAAGACAGTGTTGGTAAAAGACATGAGTCGTGTTGGTCGTAACTATGTAGAGACTGGTTTCTATACAGAAGTTTACTTCGCAAAGATGGGTGTTCGATTCATCGCCATCAACAATGGTATCGACAATGCAAATCCGGACAGCACAGAATTTGCGGGCATCCTGAACATCATGAACGACTGGTACCTGCGCGATCAGTCAAAGAAGATTCGGTTGGCTGCAAAGCAGAAAGGAAAGTCTGGCAAGCCATTGGCCTATAATCCCTGCTTCGGCTATGTCAAAGACCCAGCGGATAAGAACCGCTGGATTGTTGACCCAGAGGCAGCGAAAACTGTGCAACGTATTTTTGAATTAGCCGCAGCAGGTATATCTCAATTGGAGATTTGCCGGGCAATGATAAAGGAGCAGCGCGTCACTCCCGGCTACTATCGCGCCCGGCAAAGCCCGAATGGGTTTGGCAAACAGTTTGCCGATAAATTACCCTATCACTGGGATAAAAAGATGATCCGTGAGATTGTTCGCAGACGGGAGTACCTTGGCGAGACGGTGAACTTCAAAACATCGTATCCGGAATTCCACGCAAAGCAAATCAGGAATCCTCTCGAGAGACAGATGATCTTTCCCAATACGCATGAAGCCATTGTCAATCCAGAAACCTGGCAAGCCGCGCAGCGTACATTTCATCCGGAGATGTCAAATGTTTCGACAGGTACTCCCTGTGTATTGGTTGGTCTTATGATCTGTGGTGAGTGCGGCGTTCCGATGCTCTTTCATCGCTACGCAGGACATGAAGAAGCAAACGATTTTGTCTGTCGGACACACAAGACATCCGCCACGTATGACCAGCGGCTTTGTACCCACAACTCGATTCGCGTATCGGTTGTTCGCGAAATTGTGAAGGACGTCATTTGCACTGTCAGCCGTTATGCTATTACGGACGAAGATGATTTCCGGCATCGCCTGGAAAAGGAGGTAAAACCATCGCACCCAGACAATCTAAAGCAAATAGGAAAGCAAATCCGCATGAAGAAAAAACGGATTGCCGAACTGGAACATTTGCTGAAAAAGCTCTATGAGGATTACGCACTTGGGCGAATCACGGAAGAACGCTTTGATAAGCTATCCGCATCCTACGAAGAGGAAGAAGCAACGTTGAGAGAAAGCCTTACGGCGTATCAAGCCCAGCTGAATGAAGTCCAGACTGATGCAAATCGTACAGAACAGTTTCTTGCGCTTGCCAAGAAGTATAGAGATTGCACCGAGGTGACAGACGACATGATTCGCGCGTTTGTGGACAAGATCGTTGTACACAGAACGATTCGCGCTGAACCGGGTCAGCGCACGCGACAAATTGAAGTACATCTGAATTTCATCGGACAGTTCAGCATCCCATCGAAAGGAATGGAAAACAAAAATGAATAGCATCCCTATTTCACGCAAGCAACGCGAGAGGCTTCCCCTCCGCGTTGCTTTTCTTTTTGCAAATCGGCATAGGCCGGAAAGGAGGAGCCGTGGCAAAGCAAACCCCGATGATGGAAATGACCCGCCGTTATGGTCATACCCTGTATAGTATTAGCGCGTATAGTAATCCCGACAGCGGCAGCACTTATGAAGAAAAGCTGCTGCAACTGATTCACCATGAGCTTGACAAATTGCCTGCCGGTACGCAGTACAACGAGCAAGTGAACGATTGTGCCGCTCAGAGCGCGTCGCGCTAAACCTGTTTTGATCATTGAAAACCCTATGAAGGTGTACCAACACCCGGCAGAAGGATTGCAAGGGGTATGCAGCAAAAGTGAATCGTGAGCAAACGAGGAATCGGATGTATCTTCAGCGGCGAAATGTTTGATTTGAAGCCATGTTTAGAGCCCAAAAGCCTTGCAGCGCAACACCTTTGAAAAAGCAAAAACGCCCATTTTCGAGCCGGATGACCCGTAGGTCGTCCTTGCTCGTTTTTCCTTTTGAAATCAAACATTGGAGGTCAGAGGATTCACGAGAAATGCTTTCTCGACTGCGGAAATTAACCTGCTTTGCATCTATGATGCCGGTGATCAGTATAAAAACATCCGGTCGTTCTCGCAGCAAAGCACGGAACTTCGCGATCTTCGTCATATCAAAACCAACCTCGATACCCTCCTATCCGATGAGGAATACGAGGCCGATCTACCCAACCACGCTATACCTTCCGAACCTAATCAGCACCGCAGCTCCAAATCTTTGGAGCGATAGACGAAAGCCCTATGCCTATCAAGCGCCAAAGAGGCGCGATTAGGCATAGGGCTTTTCCCTCGTTTTGGGGCGTAAG
>CAMDVP010000031.1 GCA_945877525.1 uncultured Clostridia bacterium
CCAGACGACATCGACATGCTTCAGGATCTGATTATGGCGGCTGTGAACGAGGCCCTGCGCAAGGGCGAGGAGGCCCGCGAGGCCACCATGAACCGCATGGCCCCCGGCATGGGCGGCATGTTCTGAGATGGCGGGGCAGATTGAACCCATCGCCCGGATGGTGGCAGAGCTTTCCCACCTGCCGGGCATCGGGCAAAAAACGGCCCAGCGGCTGGCCTATCATATCGTCAGCATGCCCCTGGAGGAGGTTCACGCCCTGGCCACAGCCATCTGGCAGGGGCGCAAGGCCATCCGCTACTGCGAGGTGTGCGGCAATTACGCTGCCGGCGACCTGTGCGGCGTATGCGCCGACCCAGACCGGCATAACGGGCAGATCTGTGTGGTACGCGACCCACGGGATGTGGCCGCCATGGAGCGCATGCACGACTATCACGGCCTGTACCATGTGCTGCACGGCACCCTTTCCCCCATGGATGGGGTGGGGCCGGACGACATCCGCATCAAGGAGCTGGTGGCAAGGCTGGGCCAGGGCGAGGTAAGCGAGGTCATCCTGGCCACCAACCCGGACATCGAGGGCGAGGCCACCGCCACCTACATCGCCCGGCTGCTCAAGCCCCTGGGCGTCCGCTGCACCCGCATCGCCCACGGCGTTCCCGTGGGAAGCGACCTCGAATATGCCGACGAGGTGACCCTTTCCAAGGCGCTGGAGGGCCGGCGGGAAATGTAATGACTGGCACGTCCGCCCGGGCGTGCCTTTTTGCAAAGGAGCCGTTTATGGACAATATCCTCGTGCTTGCCGCTGCAGCGCTGATGGCCGTGGCCGTGGCGCTGCTGATCGTTCTGCTGGCACGGCAAAGCCGCCTGGTGCGCGAGCAGCGGCAGGGCCAGCATCAGCAGAGCGACATGCTGCAGCGCATGGCCTATGATTTGTTCGACGAGCTGGATCACCAGCGGGATGAGCATGCCGCCGCGCTGTCCGAGGGCAACGCCGCGCTGCTCAACACCTTGACCCAGCTGGGGCAAAGCCAGACCGCCGCCCTGGAGAGCATGCAGCGTCAGGTGCTGCTCTCCACCCGCAACCAGGAGGAGCGCGCCGGGCAAATGAGTGCCTCGGTAGCCGCCAGCCTGTCCCAGCTGGACGCGCGCATGGAAGCGCTCCGTCAGCAGAATGACCGCCAGCTTTCCGAAATGCGCCGCACGGTGGACGAGAAGCTGACTGAATCCCTCGACAAGCGGCTGAACGACAGCTTTGCCCAGGTCAGCCGCCGCCTGGAGCAGGTGTACAAGGGTCTGGGCGAAATGCAGACCCTGGCCGTGGGGGTAGGCGACCTGAAAAAGGTGCTGACCAATGTGAAAACCCGCGGCATCTGGGGGGAAATGCAGCTGGGCAGCCTGCTGAGCGCAGTGCTTTCCCCCGGACAGTACGAGGAAAACGTGGCCGTGGTGCCCGGCGCCGCCGAGCGGGTGGAGTTTGCCCTGCGCCTGCCCGGTCGCGAGGGAGAGACTGTCTATCTGCCCATCGACAGCAAGTTTCCCCAGGAGGATTATCTGCGGCTGGTGGAGGCCGGCCAGAGCGGCGACGCCCAGGCGGCGGATGCGGCCCGCAAGGCCCTTCTTGTCCGCATGAAGCAGGAGGCGCGCCGCATTGCCGGCAAGTATATCCTCCCGCCCCACACCACGGATTTCGCGGTGATGTTTCTCCCCGTGGAAGGGCTTTACGCCGAGGTGGCGCAATCCCCCGACATATGCGAAAGCCTGCAGCGGGAATTCCGCGTGGTGGTAGCCGGGCCCTCCACCCTGTCCGCGCTGCTCAACGCGCTGCAGATGGGCTTCCGCACCCTGGCCATCCAGCAGCGCTCCAGCGAGGTATGGAAGCTGCTGGGCGCGGTGCGAAGCGACTTTGACAAGTTTGCCGACGTATTGGAAAAGACCCGGCAGCGCCTGCAGCAGGCCACCGAGTCCATCGATACCGCCTTCACCCGGACGCGTTCCATTCAGCGTCGCCTGGGCGCGGTGGAAAGTCCTGAGGAAGTCCATATCACCCCGCCCCTTGAATGAAGGGCGGGGTGCATTTCTTATTTCTGCTCTACCTGGAAGGCCATGCCGTCCCGAATCAGGTAGAACAGGGTGCAGCCGTCCAGGGTTACCGCATCGTGCAGCGCATCAAAGGTGGTCAGGGTCAGGATATGCGTCTCGCCGTCCAGCGCCTCAAAGGTGAAGGTCGTGTGGGGCGGTTCTTCTGCAGCCCAGTCCTCCGGCAGCCAGCCGGACACGGTTACCTTCAGCAGCTCGTTGTACGCCGCTTCAAAGCTTGCGTAGGGAATCTCCTGACCGTTCAGCTCGCAGGTCAGATCATACTGCACCTGGCCCTCGCTGTCGGTGATCAGTTCGTTGTTCTCCGCCACCTGTTCGGTGCGGGTGATGGTATAAGCCTGCCTGTCCCCGCCGCTTTCCACCGTCAGGCGGAGCAGGTTTCCCAGGGCCACGGGCACGGTGTAGCGGCTGACGCTATCCTTCACATCCATGTCCATGAACGCCTCCAGCAGGAAGTGCGAGCTCACATAGATGCTGCCGTCCACCAGCACATAGTCCACCATATCGCTTTTTGCGCCCCCAACCGTGAGGGTAAAGGTGCTTTCCACCCAATCAGTCACGCCATACACGCCGTCCTCGTCCAGGGTGCCGGTTGCGCCCGTCGCCTGATGGATCTCCAGCACAAACCGCGGCTCGTCAAAGCCATAGGCCGTCAGATTTTCCGGTGTGGCCGACCCGACATAGCCGCCCAGGCGCAGGTTGGCAAGGCTGCTTTGCAGCTTGGCGATGCTCTCTCCGTCCGCGGGATAGCGCATGGGCTGCGCCAATATCCACCGATCCTGCGCATTGCCGCCGATGCTTCCCTGCAGCGCCCATTCCGCCAGGGTCTCTCCCTGCCCGTTCATGAAGGTGATGCGGTCGAACCGAGCCTTGTGCAGGGTGGGCTGGGTCACAGGATGGAGCGCCCCCCGGTCGAGCATCAACGCCTCCATGGTGCCCAGATCCAGCGTCAGCAGGCGCGGATCGCCCTCCAGACGCATGTAGTGATAGCCGCTTTCCTCCATGGACAGCGCATCCCCGACCGACAGGGTGTAGGCGCTGCCGTCGGTATAGGCCACTTCCACCCGCAGCGTCGGGTTCTCCAGCCCAAAATCCGCCAGATGATCCTCAAATTCCGAAGGATCGTCGCTGAGCATTTCCTCGTAGGCCAGGGTTTGCACGGCGGAAAACAGATCCTGCGCCACGCCCTCATCCACCTGAAAATCCCTGTCATCCTCAAGCGTGACCCCGCCGTCCTCATCCCGGAGCAGCGTCCATGCGCCATGGGCGGTGGTGATGCCAAGGCGCGCCACTTCCTCCGCCTCATGGGACGCAATGACCCCGCCGTCATGGCTGTGATCCCGTTCAGGCAATGGGGCGCTCCTGCCGCTCAGCAGCCCATAGGCTGCCACGCAGCCCGCCAGCAGCGCCACGGCGCAAAGGAGCATCCAGCGCCGTCCATGGCGGGGGTTGCGGGGCGTTTTCTTTTTCACCTGCAGCATCACCGCTTTTTCCTCCGGGGAATCAAAATGGCAGCGGCTACAGCCAGCACCGCCAGGGGCAGCGCCACAATCAGCACGCTCCCCAGGGTAACCGACCGCACCGACAGCTGGGGCCGCACCGCCTGCTTGGCCATGATTCCCAGGTCAGTGGGCTCGGTGTTCAAAAGAAATTCCACCACCCGGATAATGAACTCCTGGCTGTCCGTCATGGCATGAACCTGGGAGTCGGTCAGTAGAGTGGAGCAACCTGCTACAAAGGCCCGGGAGATATAGCCTTCGCTGGTCACCCGGCGGGCCTGCAGCGCCAGGGCAAAGGGGCCCAGCGCGTCCTCGTCCTGCTGCTCCAGGGTTGTCAGGTCGCCGCTCAGGCTGCGCAGATATGCCTTGTATCCGCTGGTCAGCACAGCGGATACATCCAGATTTCTGTCGTTCTCCTCCGGCATTTCAAAGGCACGGGAACCCACCAGCAGCGTGGTGTCCGCTCCGTCCCGCACCAGGTCGTAGGTCACATCGGTGGACTGCATGGTGGGAATCAGCGCAATGCGCATATCGCTGTAATAGGTGTCCGGCTCCTCAGCGGAGGCAATCACCAGTCCCTCCCTGGGCAGGAAGCCGTAGGAGCGCAGAAGCGCCTGATAGTTGGGCATGCGCTCCACGGGGTCTGTGTAGTCGCAGGTCAGCAGCAGGCTGCCGCCTTTGGATGTGAAGGCGCTGATGGTTTCCATTTCCGCGTCGGTCAGATCCCGCACGGGAGAAAGGATCGCCAGCAGGTCATTCTCCTCCAGCGTCATATCCTGGTCCCCCAGGCTGAAGTAGGTCACCTCAAAATTGTTGCCGCGCAATAGCTCCGCCAGCACCGCGGTGCTGTCCTCGTCCAGCTCGCCGTGGCCCTGCAGCACCAATACTCGCGGGATTTCCTCCCGAGCCACATAATTGATAGCCGAGGTAATCCTGCTCTCATACGTCAGCCCCGCAATTTCATACACGCCCTCGTCATAGTTCAGGCTCAGGCTGAGGAAATCCGCGTAGGACAGTACCTTCCACCGTCCGGTTTCCTCGCAGGACACAATCAGGGAATCATTGGTGATATTGTCCTCGCTGGTGCCGCTGCGGAAGCGGGTGAGCAGCCCGGGGTTCAGCGTCAGGTCGGTCTGCTCCCAGGTAACCAGCGGGCTGGCCGCGGCATAGCGGTCCAGCAGCTCCAGCAGCTGCGCGTCCTCCTGTCCCCGGGAATACAGGGCATAGATATGCACGGGATGTTCCAGTTGCGAAAGAATCTGCAAGGTTGTGTCGCTCTGGGTTGTCACGCCATTGAAGGAGTAGTCCACCCGCCAGCCGTTCTGCCGTTCCAGTGTGCCAAAGACCAGGTTGGCAGCCAGCAGCGCCAGCAGCAGCACGCACAAAATCAGCGTGGACACCCCGCCATAGCGGAAACGCGGGTTTTTCCAGAAGGGAAGGCGATTATCCTGCTTTTTCTTCATTGCGCTCACGCTCCCCGGTAACGCCTGCTGTCCAGGGCATGCACCGTGATGGCCAGGCATCCCAGGATGAAAGAAAGGTCATAGCCGATGCTTGCAAAGGAAAGCTGCCCCATCAGGAAAGGCTCGTTGCGGGCGTACAGGCTGAAGAAATCCAGCGCCTGCGCCACGAAGCCTATGCTGACCGAACCGGCCACCATATCCATAATCCACAGGGCAAAATTGCCGCCGAAGGCCAGCACCGCCGCGCTGACCGGCGTTCCCGCAAAGCCGGAAATCATCAGATCCATGGCCACAAACGCGCAGCCCTGCAGCACAAAGCCGCCAAGCCCCACCGCCAGCTCCCCGGAATACACCTGGCCATAGATCGCCACAATCAGCGCATACACCATCGTCAGCGCCACGGTAAGCAGCAGCACCGTCACCGCCGCCAGATACTTGCCCAGCACAATCCCCGGCAGGGATACAGGGCTGGTCAGCAGCAGCTGGTCAGTGCGCTTCTGCCTCTCCTCGGCCAGAAGGCGCATGGTCAGCACAGGGGAAAGCAGCATCCACAGATAGCTCATCTGCCCGATGAAGGTCAGCAGATCGCTGGAGCGCTGCTTGAGAATTTGCAGATAAAACATCACCGATGCCAGCGCCAGGAACACCCCCATGAACAGATAACCCACGGGCGTGCAGAAATAGCCCTGCATTTCACGCTTCCAGATGGAAATCAAGAATCGGTTCCTCCTTTGGTTTGGCTCAACCCTCGGAGGTTGCCCGCAGGAAAACCTCCTCCAGACTGTCCCCCAGGGGATAGAGCATGCGAATGGGCGCGTCCAGCCCGCACAGCAGGCGGAACAGCTGGGTTTGCGGATCGCCGCGTTCGCCGCCCTGACGGTCGCATTCCAGCTCCACCTCGGTGATCTCCGCGTGGGGCGTGGGCAGCACCTTCACCCGGCGCACGCAGGGCAAGCCCTTGAGGGCCGGGAGCAGCGTCCGCTCCCGCATGGCGATGGAAGCCCTAAGCCGCAGCGTCGTGCCCTCGCCGGAAAGCTCGCTCATGTCGGCCTCGCGCACCAGGCGGCCATGATGCAGGATAATCACCCGCTGGCACAGCTGCTGGATTTCCGGCAACAGGTGGGAAGAAAACAGCACTGTATGGCGCTTGCCCATTTCCCGCATCAGCTGGCGGATTTCAACCACCTGCCGGGGATCAAGGCCTACGGTGGGTTCGTCCAGCACAATGACCGGCGGATCTCCGCACAGCGCCTGTGCGATTCCCACCCGCTGGCGATAGCCCTTTGAGAGGTGCCCCACCAGGCGTTCGCGAACCTCGGTCAGGCCGCAGATGGCCATAATATCCTCCACATGCCCGGGAATGGCGCGGCGCTCGACCTCCTTGAGCTCACACACGAAGCGCAGGTAGCCGCGCACCGTCATTTCGTCATACAGCGGAGGCTTTTCCGGCAGATAACCGATGCAGCGCTTGCACTGCCGGGACTTGGCAAGCATATCCATGCCGTTGACCAGCACCTGCCCGGAGGTGGGCGGGAAATAGCCGGTGAGCATATTGAGAGTTGTGGTTTTGCCGGCGCCATTCTGTCCCAGAAGGCCCACGATTTGTCCATCGGGGGCGGAGAAGGAAAGGTCATGGACGGCTTCGGTAGCGCCATAGCGCTTGGACACATGTCTTAATTCGATCATCGTTTCCTCCAGGAAGGGTGCAAACTACCCCAAAGGGCGGGGTGTTTACAGCATATTCATTATAGCAGAACGCGCCTGAGTTTGTGTGAATAAACTGTAAAACAGTTTCCCTCTCAGAAAGGAGCAAAAAAGGAAGCCGAAAACGAGTGGCCTCTGGCCGCGACGATTGAGGCTGCGGACGCCTCCGCAGAGGCGAAACCTCTGCCGCATGCAGCGGAAAGATTGTAAGGACAGTAACGCATGAAGCACTGCCCATTGACAGATTCCTTGCAGGATAAAAGCAACCCCAACATGTACTTTTCGTCTGGGCGAAAAGTACCAAAAGCCCACCGGGGCGGCCAATCTGTGCATGAGGGGGTGGCCGCCCCGGACCCCCCCCGTATCCTAATACCTTGCGCGCGCATTGCAGGGGCGCCGCGCTAAGAACGCCTCGCGGGGGCGACGTGTCAAGTCTGGGAAAGGCGCTTGCGCGCCACACGGTTGGGGCAGCAGCTTACCCACCGTTCTCTGGTGTGGGGGCTGTCGCCCAGACGGGCGGGATTTCGTGTCTGCGGGTGCGGAGGGGGCGATTTCCCTGCTTCATCCTCGCTTGTGAGGATTGCCTGCCCTTGTTTGGGGAAAAATGGGCGAAAAAAGGGCGTGACGCTCCTTTCGGAACTCGTCACGCCCCTTGCATTGAGGTCTGCCATACCGGAATCATTCTTTGGGAAAAGGCGGTGCATCCGCCCCTTCTCCATCAACACGACTTCCTATGGCGCAGGTGTTTATGCGCCTGATGCTGTCATGCCTCTTCCTCGCCGATATCGATAAGAACCTTCATGGTCGTTTCCCGGTTTGCGTCGATATACTGGTACGCCGCCAGATAGTCCATAAAGGCAAAGTGCTTGCTCATAAGCGGCTTGAGCTGAATCTTACCCTCGTCCACCAGATGGATAGCCTCTTCATAGTCTTCGTGGCGGTACATCATGCTGGTGTTCAGATCCAGTTCATGGTCGTTGAGCACCGCCAGGTCTGCCTTGGCCAGGTCGGCAAACACCGCAACCATGATAATCGTGCTGCCCTTGCGCGCGCAGCGAATAGCCTGATTGATTGTGATATCATTGCCTGCACAGTCGTAAATCACATCGGCTTTGTCTGGACCCAAGGCCGAGATCATCGCTTCGCCAAAATCCTGCCGGGCGGTGTTGACGCAGTGGTCTACGCCCACATGCTTCGCCAGCTCCAGGCGATAGTCGCTCACGTCGGTTATCAGCGTTTCTGCAGCTCCCATAGCCTTGGCGCTCTGCGCCAGCAGAATACCGATGGGGCCCGCGCCCAGCACCGCAACCTTGAGTCCCTTCACGCTGCCCATGCGGCGCACTGCGTGTACCGTCACGGCAAGCGGCTCAATCATCGCGCCCTCGTCATATGTCATGGCGTCGGGAAGAGGGGTAATCTTGGATGAATCCACGGCAAAATACTCGCTGGCGGTGCCGGTCGTTTGGAAGCCCATGACCTTCAGTTCCTCGCAGAGATTGTATTTGCCATGGGTGCAGGGGTGGCATTGGCCGCAGAATACCTGAGGCTCGATGGTAACCTTTTGCCCAACCCGAAGCCCCTTGACGTCCGCCCCCAGCTTTTCAATGCGCCCCGAAACCTCGTGTCCCTGAGTGATAGGATATTTGGTAAAGGGATGCTTGCCATGATAGACATGGATGTCACTGCCGCACACGCCGATGCGCATGATCTTTACCAGCACTTCATGGGGTGCGGGCTCCGGAACGGGAATCTCACGGAAGATGATTTGCCGGGGCGCAGTCATCACTTGCTGAATCATATCCTGTATCCTCCTTTGCTTCCTGTCAGGCTATGCCAAAGCTGTCGTGTATCCTTTATTTTCGAGCGCTATTTTCGTAGCAATGTATCTTTCCACGCAGGTGCTGTCATTTCCTGCTGTAACAGCTCATCAGCAGGTCATACATTTCTTCAATCGTTGCAACCCGGGGATTATTGGCATAGTCCCCCAGCACCTGGCCGCAATCTGCAATCTCGCGGATATCCTCCCGCATGATTTTCAGATCCTCCATCCCCATCCACAATCCAATGGTCTTGAGGAAGCTGTCGATTTCTTCACAGCACCTTTCCGCAGCCACTTCATCCGGCTCTGCCTTCAGTGCAGGGTTGAAGATGCGCGCCACGTTGGCAAACTTGTCCACCGCCGACGCCCAGGTGTAGCGGGTAAAAGCAGGATAGAACACCGCCAGCGCCTGTCCGTGCGTCACATGCGGACAGTGGCCGCCGATCTGCATGCCCAGGCCGTGCGGCAGCGTTACGCCTGCGGATGCGTTGGTCAGGCCGCCCAGTGTATCAGCCCAGGCCATCGCCTTGCGGGCGTCCTTGTCCAGCGGATTCGCCAGAACCTTTGGCAGGTTATCGACAATCAGGCGAATGGCGTCCAGCGCCATGCACTCCACCATACGATTGGAATTGACGGAAAGATAGGCTTCAAAGTTATGGCAGAATGCATCAAATCCCGTCTGCGCCGTCACGCTGGCAGGCAAGGTATAGGTATTCTCCGGGTCCACAATAGCCACCCGCGGGAAGATGTTGCTGTGCCAGATGGCAGATTTGTCCTTGTCCGCCGTTTTGGTAATCACGGCGCACTGCGTTGTCTGGCTGCCAGTGCCTGCCGTTGTCGAAACAGCGATAATCGGCAGTGTTTTTTCCGACGGGCCGGCCGTATGACAGTTGTAGTCCCATGCGGTACCCGGATGGGTCGCTTCCACGGCAATGGCCTTGGCCGTATCCATGGATGAACCTCCGCCCAGACCGATGACCACCTCTGCGCCGCATTCCCTGGCCATTTTCGCACCCGCGCTGACCACATCGGTGGTGGGATTTGGAATAACGCCATCAAAGTGTGTGCATTCCACGCCCGCGTTTGCCAGGCTCTGCTTCACGTTGGCATACAGGGAAGCCACCGCCGGGAATTCCGGCACCGTGACCAGCAGTGCTTTTTTCCCATACTGCGCCGTGATTTCACCCACGCGCGCCGTTTTTCCTTCGCCAAAGACGATCTTTGTCGGGGCATAGTAGTCAAACGATTTCATGAAGCCTTCCTCCCTTATTTTTCAAAATGCAGCTCTGTGATTTCATAGGGATTCACGTTGCCTTCCACCGGCTGTCCTGCGGCGTCCGTGCGCCCCTTCAGCTTCCATGCGCTTTCCATGTCAAGCGTGGTTTCCCGACCATCCGCCTCATATCCGCGCACGACATAATCCCCGTTCCGCTCTTCCACCGCGGTGGTAATCCAGTTGGAATTGCGGATGGCAAGCAGCGTGCAGTCCGGAACCATGCGGTCGCTGGCAAACGCGGGCATCGGGGTGATGCGCTGGCTGACAGCCGCTGCGACAGCGGCGGGCACAGCCTCTTCCTCTACGCGAACGGCATATTCATAGTGCAGGGTTCCTTCAAGCCGCATGTCAAAGATATCGGTGCCATTCCACCCAAACCAGTCGCATTGCATGCGGTTGGTAATCATGCGTCCACCCCATGCCAGCTGATTGACAAGCACGCCGTTTTCCACCCAAACCTTGGGCGTGCCTTCGTGGCAATAGGTCAGTCCCTTCCCATCTTCAAAGGCCGAAATAAAGTTGGCAGCCTGTAGCGGGCGGTTCCTGTGCGCCCGCGTTACGCCAAAAGGCTCGTCAATCCAGACCTCGGGCTTCTGCTGCTGAAGGGGCCAGCAGAGATTGAGCTTTGTTTCGTCATGCACAATATCGCCAATCGCCGTTTTGTCAAAGGTAATGTCCAGTTCAAAGCGTATTTCCTGACTGGCGCCATGGGGCAGGCGAATCGTCATGCAGTAAGGGATTTCCTCCATCCGGCCTTCCAGGATGAGCTTGTTGTACAGCCTGCCCTCCACAACCTGCATCGCGGTGCCTGTATTTTCGTTGCTGATGGGCACACGCTCACCGTTTTCCTTCCACAGCAGGCCCTGAAGCACATTGCCACAGCCGTTCAGGCGTTCGCCGGTAAGCCTGGAGCAAAGCGAGGCAATGCGTCCGTCGGGCAGAACATCCACGGTGAGCACATCGTTCTCAAAATGATATACGCCGGTGCATTCCGTACACGCCTGGGCCGTGTCCGCCGCCTTTTCAAGGCGATAGGCACGATAACCCAGCCCGGACGACTTTGCCTTGAACACCAGGTTGTCCCCGTCCATCTGGGCGGGAATTTCTTCGTTTCCATCAAAAACGCGGTATGCTCCGTCCACAGGAAGCGATACCAGGTTTTCACGCTGCACAGGCAGGGTGTTGACGATGATGGCGCAGGGCTGGCAGATTCCTTCCGCCGCCAGATGTGCAGCCGCTTTCTGCTGATAGCACTCCGCATCGGCTTTTGCCTGAAGCGCCCAGCCCTCCGCGCGGCCGCACAGCTCCTTCTGATCCATCCAGTTCACGTCATGGTGCTGGGCGGTGAGCAGCTTGTCCCATGCGCTTTCCGCATCAAAGGCTCCGGCCGCGCCAGAGGTAATTACCTGCATGGTTTCTGCGGCGAGAATAGCCGCCTCGCTTCTGCGATAGGCCTTGTACATCCGCTCGCCAAAGCGTCCTTCCGCATAGGACCAGTAGGATGTATACCGCATGCGGGGCATCTCGTCAACCTGCTTCATTTCCTCCTCTATGGCGTCCGAAAGCAGCCAGAAATCGCCGACCTTCGCACGGCTGGAGATATAGTCGTCGTTGATTTCCACCATGTCGGGGCACTGCATGATGATGCTTCCGCCCCGGCACATGCCCTTGTTCTCTTCCACAAAGGTCGGATAGGCCATCTTGGGCGCGCTGTAAGGCTTGTATCCCTGCTGGAACTCAGGGCGCATATGGTCATGAATCACCCGGAAGGCTTCAAAGTCTGTATCCAGGTTGTTCTGCAGCCAGGGCAGATACATCGGAATTTCCGTTCCATCCATGCCCCGCCAGTACGCCATGCTGCTGGTACGCATAAAGCACAGTTCGCCAAAGTGATACAGCAGCTCAGGCGCTCCTTCGGTAAATTCCATTGTTGTCGGAAAACGGAAGGTTGCTCCCTTGCGCACGCCATAGGCCTTGAGCAGCTGCGGCAGGTTCTGGAAAATGCCGATCTCCTGATGCT
Organism: uncultured Clostridia bacterium; assembly: GCA_945877525.1. GTDB lineage: Bacteria > Bacillota > Clostridia > Christensenellales > Aristaeellaceae > UBA11524. The sequence goes on from CAMDVP010000031.1 coordinate 11,876, forward strand.
GGAATGTGTCGGATACAACGCCCAGCTCACGCTGATAAACCTCCGCGCCCATGCGAATTCCGCGCAGGGCGGATTCGGAGCGCGCCGTGGCATAGTGCGCCTGAGCATAGTCAACGCCGGTAAACCCGACTTGCCCGGACTGGATCAGCTTTTTCAACAGCGCCTTGCCGTTCGGCTCGTTTTCCATAAAGATGAGAAGCTCCTTGGCGGACAGGTCGAAGTCTACCTTCACCTGCGGATTGGCCTCCAGCTTTTCCAGCATCTCATACATTTTATGGCAGTATCCCGGAATGTCGTTCGCGCCCCACGGAGGCACGGTTTCCAATGCACGGGGAGAACTCCAGTCATCTGAAATCAGAATCATGGGGTGCTGTACGCAAACCCATTTCCATGGATATGTCTTGATAAACATCTCGTACATTTGGGATGCTCCTCTCATTTCAGATGCCGCGCACGGGCTCGGACAGCTCCGTCCTCGGCGCATTCATGGGCGGTGCAACCACTACCGCCTGCACCGTTTCATTGTCCTGCGCCACCGCCACATAGTGTCCCTTGCCCTTTTCTATCACAAGCTGCGTTCCTGCCGGGATGCGGACAATCTGCGCCGTATCAGCGTCCGGAACGCCCTCCTTGTAATCCACAAACAGCATCAGCGCCGTGCCGGAAAGGAAATAGAACACCTCGTCATCCACATGCACTTCGGCCTGTGTAAACACCGGTTCGTGCCGCCAGGCTCTCAGCACGCCGCCGGTGATATTGGGCTGTTCAAACCGAGCGGTCAATGGAGCCGCGCTCCACTCGAAGTAATGATCCTGGTTGGGATGGAATTCCTGGGGCAGCGCAACCGTTACGCCCTTCACAAGCCCCGGTTTGAGATCCTGAATGCACACCTGTTTCATGCTTTTCACTCCTCCTTATTGCTCAGCCCTTCAGGCCGCCCATGGTGATGCCCTCCATGAAGTTCCGCGAAGCCACCGAATACACGATCAGAATCGGCAGAACGCTCATCACGCAGGCGGCAAGAATAATGCTCCATTCCGGCCTTCGGCTCATGGATCCATGGATGTTATAGAGCGTCAGGCCCAGCGGCAGCGTATACATTTCCTTGTCGTTGATGATAATCAGCGGCCAGATATAGTTGTTCCAGCTCTGCATGAAAGCAAAGATGGCCACGGCGATGATTGTGTTTTTCGTCATGGGCAGGAAAACGCTGGTAAACATGCGGGGCCGGTTGCAGCCGTCAATCAGCGCAGCATTCTCATAGTCCATGGGAATGGACAGCATCGTCTGCCGCAGCAGAAACGTGCCCATGGGGAAGGCCATCATCGGCAGAATCAGGCCCCATATGGTATTGACCAGCTTGGCGCGGGCAAACATGGCGTAGGTCGGAATGCACAGAACGGCAAAGGGAATACCCTGAGTGAGGATGAACAGGTAAAACAGCGTGTTTCGACCAAAGAAACGGATTCTGGCAAAGCCGAAGGCAGCACAGGATGACAGCAGCGTACCGACGATCGTAACGGCAATGGCGCAAACCAGGCTGTTTTTCAAAAAAGTTGTAAAGATAGTGAAGTTGAGCGCTGTGATATAGTTGCTGAATTGCCACCGGCTGGGAAAGAGATGAAACGATGTAAGATAAAAGTCTTCCGTAGGCTTCAGCGAAGCGAGCACGGCAACCGCAAACGGCATGAGGACCAGCAGCAGCAGGATAATGGACAGCAGATATGCCGCTGCATTTTGTACTGTCAGATTTTTCTTGCAGGGAATTGACATAAGGGATCCTCCTTTCCTTCGTTTGTCGTCACTCGTCGTAATGAACCCAGAGCTTGGAAAGACTGTTGTTTGCAATGGTTAAAACAACAATAATCAGGATCAGCACCCAGCCCTTGGCTGCAGCATAACCAAAGTTCATATCGCCAAAGGCAGAGCTGTAAACAGAGTATGTGGGCAGCAGGAATGCGTTGCCGGGGCCCATGTAGCCTGTGGCCGCACTGCCGCCTGCAGCCGTTGTCGCCAGGGTCTGCGAAATGTCAAACTGGCCCCAGCAGGTAATCAGCGCCATGGAAAGGTAGAGGAAAATGACAGGGGTACTCAGGGGAAGCGTGATATGACGGAAGCTTGTGAAGAAGTCTGCGCCATCGATACGCGCCGCTTCATAATAGGTTTCCGGAATATCCATCAGTTTGGTCAGGAAAACCACCATCCAGTAGCCCAGGTTGCTCCAGATGACGATCCAGTACAGGGAAACCTTCGCCCAGACAGGGTCTGACAACCAGCCGATACGGCTTGAAATGCCTATGGCGGACAGGAAGGCATTGATCGCCCCGTTGGTATCCTGCATCATATATCCCCACATCAGGGAAATCATGATGGTGTTGCAAATCGAAGGGATAAAGTAGAAAAAGCGGAGAGAATTGCGGAATTTCTGCGAGGGCAGACTCTTCACCAGCACGGCTGCGCCAAAGGAAAGGAGAAAACCTCCCACAATGGTAAACAGAGCGTATTGCGCGTTATTCCACAGCGCCGTATGGAACAGCTTATCCGTCAGGATATTCTGAAAGTTATCCCACCCGATATATCTGCCGCCCATGATGGGATTCCACTTCTGAAAGCTCATGTTGAACGAGTAGCCCAGCGGATAGAACACCAGCATCATAATCAACAGGACGCTGCCGCCAACAAAAGCATAGCCCCACAGGTTTTCCACCAGAATCTGTTTCCGCTTCGCCGCAGAAAGAGGCCTTCTCTTCAGGCTCAATATGATCCCCACTTTCTATGTTTCTCCGGGAGAGACCCAGAGGGCCTCTCCCGGAGAAAACCGTCCGGAAACGAAACCTATTACAAAATCACTTCAGAATCTTGATGCTGTTCCACTGGGACATGATGGTCTCATAGGCCGCATCGCAGACCTCCTGCGCGGGCTTGTTGGAGATCAGAATATCAGCCAGGGAAGAGATAGCGTTGGTCACATTGTTGTTGAGGGTCATGTGGGAGAAGGGCATGTAGGCAGCACGCTCGAACAGGCCTTCGATGAACGCCTTGTTGAAGTTCTCCGGCGGCAGTTCGGGCCAGGTGTAGTAGGCCTGGCTGTCGATGTTGGCCTGGCCCACAGGCAGCGTAGCAAGGCAGCCGATGGAAATGCCGTCCAGGCCTTCCACAGAGCCCCAGAACTTCAGAACTTCCCACGCGGTTTCAACATCGGTGCAGTTAGCGGGAATGAACAGGCCGCAGGAATATGCATAGGCCGCGTCCTTGGTAGCGTTGGGGCCGGTCGGAGGATAGATGACGTCCCACTCAAAGTCGATGGATTCGTTGTTGACGCGCAGGTACTGCGTCATCCAGGTGCCGTTGAAAGCAAACGCAGCCTTGCCATCGCGGAAGAGCTGGTCTGCGGGGGTCGAAGCGTACACAGAGGGCTCGGGCATAACCTTTTCTTCATAGATCATCTTGCGCACGAAGTCCATCGCCGCCACCGCAGCTTCGGAGTTGATCACGCAGCTGCTCAGGTCGTCGCTGAACACGTTGCTGCCGTTGAGAACCAGCCAGGTTTCGGGCTTCCAGGTGCCGCAGAAGTCCACCAGACCATAGATGCCTTCTTCAGGCTTGGCGCAGGCCTTGCAGATTTCCAGCAGCTGGTCGAAGGTCCAGGAGCCATAGGGCACTTCACAGCCGGCTTCCTTCAGAATGGTCTTGTTCACGAAGAAGTAGGTCATGGGATGCTCGGAAGGCAGGGCCAGCATCTGCTTGTCGTCCCCGAAAATCCACTGCTCCGCGCAGTTGAAGATTGTAAAGTCCACGCCGTCGCGAGCCATGAGGTCATTCAGCGGGAGCATCAGGCCATTGTCATAATAGGAAGGAACCATGGTATATTCACACAGAATCAGGTCAGAAGGATTGCCGGAAGCAATCTCCGAAACCATCTGCTGTGCAAATCCATTGTAGGGCACATACTTGAACTCAACTTCAATGCCGCTCACAGGGGTATAGTTCTCATCCAGCCAGGCCTTGGCAGCAGCGATTTCAGCCTCGCTCCACCAGCACGCAAAGGTAACAGACTTGTTCTCCGCCAGCGAAATGCTCTGAATGCTGAACACCATCATGACCACCAGCAAAATCGCTACCAACCGTGTCTTTTTCATGATTTTCACTCCATTCCTTCTCTGATTTGGTTTTGAGAATCTATCAACTGTCTTCCTCCAAGCGATCCCGACCTGTCGATCCTCCTTCCCCGATCCTTTTTTGGAGTCATGTACAGCAAAATTCTTTCTTAACTTTACTAACTAAATGGCTATTACTATACCTTGCGCACTGATGCTTTCAGACGCGTCCCCTATTCTCCGTCCAGGAGTTTTTTGGGGTTGTATCCCTTGGTCATCAGCAAATCAAAAATCATTGCAGAAGCGCCGATGGCCGTGGCGTCCGCCCCAAATTCCGAAAGGACAATCCGCGTATTTCTTCCCGAATAGTTCATGCGGTACTTCCGCCAGGCTTCCTTCAGCGGCTTCAGCAGAAAGTCCCCCGACAACGACAGGCCGCCTTCAATCACCACATAATCAGGATCCATAATATTGGTCAGGTTGGCAATTCCCATGCCAATATAATCAATCGCATTGCTCACAATATCGCAGGCCAGGCTGTCGCCTTGCTTCGCCGCCTCAAAGATGTGCTTGGCCTCCAGCTTTTCCAGCTTGCCCGAAACCATTTCCGTCAGCATCGTCTGCTCATTGTTCCGGATACGGTTAATCGCATCGCGCGTCATGGCCAGGGCAGATCCCAGCGTTTCCAGGCAGCCGCGATTCCCGCAAAAACACCTGGGGCCCAGCGGATTCAGAATGGTGTGTCCGATCTCTCCGGCAAAGCCGCTGCTGCCGCTATATACGCTGCCGTTGATAAACAGGCCCGCACCAATGCCATAGCCAAGGTTGACCGTCACGAAATTCTCCGAATTTCTGCACAGGCCGTACTTCTTTTCCCCAAAGACCAGCGCCCGGTGGATACTATCCACCATGAGGGGCAGGTCAAAGCGTTCCGCCAGATAATCATAAAGTCTGAGATCCTTACGATGCAGCACTGGAGAAAAAACCACCATGCTGTCGGAGGAACGAATCAGGCCCGGCATGCCCACGCCAATACCCAATATCTGCGGACGGGCCACCCCGCTGTTGGTCAGCACATCATGGATCACGTCCGCCACGTGGGCCAGAAATTCCTCGTCGGAATAGGATGAGTCATTCGGAATCTGATAACGGTAAGCGATATTTCCAGCGCAGTCTGCCATGATGCCCAGGATCTTTGTGGCGCCAATATCAATGCCCACGCAAAAATAGGCATCCGGTACAAATTCCAGCAGCATGGGCGGTTTTCCGCCATTGGACTGCCGCTTCCCCGTTTCACACACAAGTCCCATCCCGATAAAGCTGTCCACAATCTTCATGACCGTAGGCACGCTAAGCCCCGTCATATGGGCAATATCTGTGCGGCTGATGCTTCCGTTACAGCGGATCACATTGAGAACTTCCTGCCGGTTAAGCTCATTGATAACCGTTTTGTCCACGCGCATAAAGCAATTCTCCTGCCATCTTACCGCACAAGTTACTTATCGTTCTTAACTAAGTTAATTGTATCATGATGATAAACGTCTGTCAACCCTTTTGTCGCTTTTTTTCATCATCATGATTGGAATATTCCCCTGGGCGGAATCAAATTCGTGGGGTTCCAAAAGGGCAGCGCCCGCCTCCACCATTCGCAGGTTCGCGGCATGCCTGTTGCGTACCGTGACTCCTGCAAGGGAGGCTTTCTGCATTGCGGGGTAAAAGCGACCCCAACATGTACTTTTCGACTGGGCGAAAAGTACCAAAAGCCCACCGGGGCGG
>CAMDVP010000032.1 GCA_945877525.1 uncultured Clostridia bacterium
CCGTAGCGCTGCTACGCCTCGTTCCATTCCCGCCCGCCAGAATGAAAATTCGCTTCGTATCTTGTGCCATTTTCATTTGAAAAAAGTATAAGATTCTCGTGCTGGTATCTATTCGCGTCAGCACCATTGTGTCAGGAAGCGGATACAAACCGGTGTCGGGAAGGCATAATCACCGACTGGCTGCAGCATTCCATCTTCCTGGATGGTGAACACTGTCACATTATCGGTATCCTGATTTCCAACAAACAGATATTCCCCCTCGGGGTCAATTGCAAAATTTCTCGGCGTGCGTCCACCGCAGGGTTGATGCCCTAACACTGTCAGGGCTCCGTCCTTCTCCACACGGTAGATGGCGATGCTGTCATGCCCTCTGTTGGAGGCATATAGATACTGTCCGTTTGGCGTCAGGTGAAGGTCAGCGCCAATGCTGTTCTCCGTAAAGCTCACTGGCAGGGTAGAAACAGTATCACGGCATACCATTCCATTTTCGCTGCGGACATAATGGGCTACTGTTGAGGCAATCTCATTGATGAGATAGAAATGGTTGCCGTCTGCCGAAAACTCGCCATATCGGGGGCCGCTGCCTGGTGCTGCTGAAAGGCCGCCATCCTCAAGCGGCGAAATCTCTCCTGCGCAGCGATAACTCACGACTTTGTCGATACCCAGGTCTGGAACATACAGTAGGTTGTCGGGGCCGAAGATTGCGCTATGCGCATGCGGGCCGGTTTGCCGCGCTTTATTTACGCTGCTTCCCTGGTGCTGAAATAGCTTTCGCTCCGAAGTCATACACCCATGCTCATCCAGAGGAAAGGCTGTCAGCGAACCACTTGCGAAGTTCGCTATTGCCAGCCATCGCTCATCAGGCGAAATCGCCACATGACATGGATCTGTACCACCTGTCCCCTGGGTGGATTCGAGGACAAAAGAGCCTGCAGCATCATACCGCCACTGACTGATTCCGCCGCCAAAGGCGCCCTGCCATTCTTTTGTTTCATTCACGGCGTAGAGCTTGCGCTTTTTTTCATCTACACAAACAAAGGAAGGATTGACGGCTGGGATGACGGTGATGGTTTCTATGTTTGTGCCATCGAAGGAACAAAGATAGATGCCCTTGCCTTTGCCCGTAAACACCTCTCCCGTCCCAAACAAGATCGGATCTGTATAGGTGCCCACGAAGAAGAACTTTTTCATTGTGAATGGCCTCCTTCAGCACTGCTCCAGTCTTTGTGTGACCTTCACCGCTTCCATAATGAAAACGTCACGCTTTGCGATGTCCTTATGGATATCGCGCTTTGACCAATCATAGAAGCCCTTTCCGGCTGCGACACCCGTTTCTCCCTGTTCCACCAATTGCCTCAGGTAGCTGCCGGCTTCCTTCTCTGCACAGATACCTGGTAAAACGCTGTCCTGCACCTTCAGCCCCAATTCCAGGCCAATCGCGTCCAAATGCTTTAGCGGCCCCCATTCCGGAAAGCGCATGGCCATGCCGCAGCTGATGGCCGTATCCACATCTTCCGCGCTGGCAAGCCCGGAGGCCACAATACTCACAGCCTCACGGATCATTGCCTGAAATATACGATTGGCCAGTTGCCCGGGCAAATCCCGTCGCACCAGTACCGGCGACTTCTTCCACCCTTTTAACTCGCAAATCATATTCTGGGCCATTTCCAATGAAGTGCTGTCTCCCATCACCACTTCCACCAGCGGAACAAGGTGTGCCGGAAGCCAGAAATGGGTGGTCATTGTGCGCTCGGGATGAACACATTTTTCCGCGATATCCGTAATTCTCAATCCACTGGTGTTACTACAAATTGGAACATCGGACGGCAGCAGAGAATCCAGCCGGGAAAACAGATGCTGCTTAATCTGCAAATCCTCGGTGATTGCCTCGATCACGATCCGGGCTTTTGAAGCTGCTTCTTCGATATCGGTGCCTGTTGTCAGAAGCTGTCGTGCTCGCTCGGCTTCCTCCGGGGTATTCAGACCATTTTCGGTCCGCAGAGCAATGCACTGGAAGGCACGGTCACGCCCGGCCTTGACCTTTTCTTGATCCAAATCTACAAGAATGGTTTGATTTCCGGCAAGAGCAGCCATGGCGCCGATGCCGCTGCCCATCATGCCGCTGCCAATCACAACAACGCTGCTGCGCATTTGATTGCCTCCTCAGGGGTTAATAACCACCTTGATCACATTGTCCCTCTTGTTTTCAAACAGATCCACAGCCTTGGGATAGTCCTCCAGCGGGAATCGGTGAGTAACAAGAGCTTCACCGTTGATGATTCCGTTGGAGAAATAGTTCAACACTGTTCCAGACACGTTGGGGTTGGCCTTTGAACCTAAAATTTTCAGCTCATTGAACACAATGGTGTTCAGCGGCAATTGAAACGAGGGACGATCATCACGATAATTCGCCGTGAGGACTATTTTTCCGGTTTTCCGTGCCATATAGCAGGCTTTCATGGGTGAATCATTGGCTCCGGAGCATTCCAGCACCTCATCTGCACCTATACCGTTGGTTTCCTCCAGCACACGTCTGACCACATCTTCTTTTTCAAAGTCAATCAGCACGTCTGCACCCATTTTTCCGGCAAAGGCCAGTTTGCTTCCGCGACCAACCATGATGACTCGTCCCGCACCCATGCCTTTAGCAATCTGCAAAGCGCACAGCCCAATCGGTCCGGGCCCGATCACTACAACAGTGCCGCCAGGGGTGATGCCGCTCAGAGCTATCCCGTGCATGGCAACGCCAGCTGTGTCGCACATGGCTGCCACATCGTAACTCACATTGTCTGGAATACGGTGGATCGCTGCCACATGATACACATTGTATTCAGCGTTGGCACCCTGCCAGGCAAATCCATAGTGGCGATGCCCCATATCTGCATTGCCGTCATGTCCGTCCCGGCCATAATTCAGGCACACTGAGTAATTTCCTTTTTTGCAGTTATCACAAATTCCGCAACCTTTGTGTGCCTCGCCAGCTACCCTGTCACCTACCTGAAACTGCGTCACGCCGGGGCCCAGGGCAACGACTTCCCCGGCCCATTCGTGCCCCATCACGAAGGGAAAGTAGGGCGGCCAATTCACATTGGCATATCCGCCGTGAATCATCTTGGGATCAGAGCCGCAAATGGCGACCGAATGAATTCGACAAAGCACCTCGCCATGCCCGGGAGCGGGCACTGGCAATTCCATCTTCGCCAACCGATCATAGGCTGTCAGCACCATCGCTTTCATTGTCTTGGGAATCTCTATCATTTTGAGCATCCTCACTTTTCTCGAAAATGTGTGTCACACGGATCGTATCCTGCCGCATGCTGTTTTCCTTCCGATGAGGTTCATCGTTTCGCAAATACTCGCCCACAGTGTCGATCAGCAGCTTCATATGACAGTCCATCATAAATGCTGCCTCATCGGGCTTTCGCTGCTTTATGCACCTGAAAATCATGTAATGATAGTAGCTTGAATCCGCAACATTGGGCCGATAAACCAGGAAATCAGCCATCTTGGCCGTAATAATCCAGGCAATGACCTCAAGCATATCTGCCAACAACGGGTTTTTGGATGCTACGGCAATCTTGTGATGAAATTCACTGGTCATGGATGCAAAGGCCTGATTATTGATATCCTTGTCATGCAGAAAGTCAAAGTACTCCTGCATTTCCTGCAATTCCTCTTCCGTGGCGTTGATCGCCGCAAGTCGCGCGGCGGAAACTTCTACGCCTCTGCGCATTGCTAACAGGCCCATCAGATCGTCGGCGTTGGCCAGGATGGACGGAACAAAGCTGTTGAGATACATACCAGTGCCCACGCCCTTGAGGTATGTGCCATCGCCCTGACGGGTTTCGATGATCCCCAGGGTATTCATGCGATTCAACGCCGCACGTATTGTGTTTCTGCTGACGTTAAACTTCTGCTTCAATTCATGCTCTGACGGGATCTTGTCGCCCGGAGCGTAATCACCGCTAAGCAGCATATGAAACAGGTTCTCATAAACCCGGTCAGCTGTATGCTTCTTGACTTCAGCCATGTTGCTCCCTCCTGCGGATGCATTCCCATGGATTGTTCTTTCGTGTGGCAGAAACTCCTGCTCCCATAAAGCGGCATTTGGCAGCCATATCGGTTGCGTTACATTGTATTCAGAAATGGTATGCCTGCCCTTGTGGAACTACACGATAGTGTATCATGATGAAAGAACAACTGTCAAGGATATCCATTACCCTGTTACGGGATCGTGTGTAAAGGTGATTACACTGCGACCGATGCTTTTGCTTGCCTTCAGATCGTCCAGCGCCTGGTTGATTTCGTCCAACTGGTAGCGGCGCGAAATGTAAGGAATCACCTTGCCTTCCTCAACCAATCGGATGGACTCCCGCAGATTCTCCGTTGTTGATCCACGTACACCGATGATTTCCTTCTCTTTGATGACTGTTTCCTGGCTATTGATGAAAAACTTCTCCACCGCATAGGCAAGCGCAATGATCTTTCCGCCTGGCCGAATACACTGGAGCAGCATGTCCAACGTGTCCTCCTGACCGACCAAATCGAAGACAACATCGCACATTTCTCCGCAGGTGAGCTCGTTTAGCGCTTCTATCAGATCCTTTTCACGCGTATTGATGACCACATCAGCACCCAGTTCTGCGGCTTTGTCCAGTTTGGCTTGGGTTCTGGCTGAAGCATATACCTCCGCGCCCAGCCATTTGGCTATCTGTACACCCTGAAGACCCAGTGCGCCGGTACCGTAGAACAGCACCCGCGTCCCTTTGCCAACCTGCCCCTGGTCCTTGATGGCATGCAGCATGCATGCAACTGCATCTGGAATGATCGCTGCCTGTTCGAAGGGTATTTTTTCATCAATCGGGAACAGATTGGTATATGGCACCACCGCATATTCAGCATGAGAGCCGTTGCGCTCAAAACCGATTCGTATCCGATGCAGGCACAGGTTCTCTCGGCCTGCACGGCAAAGAGGGCATTCACCGCAGGTAATATCGATTCCGCATACCACATGCTGACCGATCCGGATTTCCTTATGCTGCACATTCCTTCCCAACTGAACCACCACGCCGGCCATTTCGTGGCCTGGCGTATAGGGAACATGCACCGATTTAATGATTCCTTCCTGAATATGCACATCAGTAAGGCACAGTCCGCTGGACATGACCTTCACCAGGGCCTCATCCGGCCCGGGAACGGGCATGGGAACCTCTTCCACCACGAGGGGCTGGTGAAACGCTTTCAGTCTGGCTGCCCGCATCGTTTTTTGCTCGCTCATTGCTGTGTCTTCCTTTCGCGTGGTCTTACTTTCCCGCCAGACCCGTTTCCACACATACATAGGTCAGCGGGGTATTGCCGGTATTACGGATCCCGTGTGATCCGCCGTCCCGAATCAATGCCAGACACCAGGGCTTCACCGGAAATTTGTGCCCGCACAGGGTTACCTCACCTTCGCCCTCAAGCACCAGGTAAAACTGTTCATTGCCATTGTGGGGATGCTCACCCACCATGCCCCCTACCGGTAAGGTGGTGCGATGCACATAATGGAAATTGGGGTTGGCTTCGGGATTGACAGGCCGCTCACCGATACATTTCTGCTGCGGTTCGTCGCCAAAAAGCGTGCTGTTGATAAAATATCCTTCCGGGCAATTTTCATTGACAACTTTGTAACCGGGGGCATCATCAATCGAACGGAACACAAACTTATCCATTTTGTTTTACCTCTCTTTTTTTATCTTGATGATGATGAGTTCAGCCTTTTACCGCGCCGGACGTCAGACCGGAAATGATGTACTTCTGTAACATGAACACGACAATGGCCACTGGTAGGGTTACCGTTACAATGGCTGCTGCCTGCTCCACCCACGGCATGGTATACTCACCACGGAACATGGTGATACCCACTGTGACTGTGCGCCATAGATCGTTGGTGTTAATCGTCAGCGAGAACAGGTATTCATTCCACGCCTGGATGAAAATCAGGATTGCCGTTGTAAAGGTTCCTGGGATGACCAAAGGGATAATGACCTTGACTAATGCCTGCAAAGGCGTGCAGCCGTCTACCTTGGCAGCTTCCTCCAGTTCGTAAGGTATGGTTCGGAAGAATGTTGTCAGATACCAGACAGACAATGGCATGGCAAAGGAAAGATAGGGAATGATCAAACCCCACCAGGTGTTGCGCAAGCCCATTTGGCTGATCGTCATATAGATGGGGGAGATCATCGAGATGTTGGGGAACATGGAAATCGCCAGAATACAGCTAAGTACCACTGCCTTACCCTTAAACTTCAGTCTTGCCAGCGCATAGGCTGCCATGCAAGCGATAAGGATAGAGATCGCTGTTGTGATCAGCGCTACCATCAGGCTGTTGAACATATACCGCAAAAAAGGGCGCTGTGTCATGATAAAGTGATAGGCATGGAAGCTGGCTGTTTCCCAATTGGGCAGCAATGCGATGTCAGCGATTTCTCTGGTCGGCTTCAGCGAGGTGAGAAACTGCCAATAGAAAGGGAACAGCACAATGATTAGAAAGCCGCAGATCATGATGAGACGTACAAGCGGCATGAGCAGTGCTTTTGCCTTTTTCAAGCCTATCACCTCATTCTTTCCCGGACCGGAACAGATCTGCTCCAAGTCCCTTGATATAGAACATACAGATGAGGAACACCATCACAAACAGGATGATGGATACTGCTGACCCACTGCCAAAGTCCATCTGCGCGAACATCAGCTTGTAAGCATACAGGCTGATTGATTCCGTGTTGTTTGCACCATTGGTCATTACGCTGGGCAGGTCGAAGGCTTTAAAAGTGTCCATCGTGCGGAACAACACCGACACCAGAATTGTTGGCTTGAGCAAAGGAAGCGTGATGGAGAAAAAGCCGCGAACCTTCCCGCAACCATCAACCCTGGCCGCTTCATAAAGCGTTCCGTCGATGGTTTGCAGGCCTGCCAACAGAAGCAAAGCCATAAAGGGTGATGTTTTCCAGATATCCGAAACAATCATGCCAAACAGACTGCCGACTCGCGTGGTCAGGATCCATGCTGCTGAAGGAATAATGCCCAATGCGGCAAACAGTCTGGCCACCACGCCGTATTGTCCGTCATACATGAATTTCCAGATTGTGGCTGATGTCGATGCCGGAATCGACCACGGAATCAACACACTGGCACGGATCAGACCGCGACCTTTGAAGTTCTGGTTCATCAGCAATGCCAGCATCATACCAACCATCAGTTCAAACGAGACCGCAAACACGGTAAATATGGTTGTGTTGGCAACGCTCGACCAGAGCCTGGGATTTATAAGATACTTACTATAATTATCCAACCCCGTGAAATTGGATTCTACCAGAGCAAAGTCCAGGGTATCGATTGCCTGGGCGGCCTTTGTCAGTTGTTTTGAGCTGGACGGAACGGCTTCCATGGCTTCTGCTGCCAATGCTTTTGCCTGCTCGAGAAACTGCTTCAGCGCCTTTGCTTCTTCGTCGGATATGGCCATGTATCGCAATTCATCGTCACTAACCGGCTGATAGGCATTGACCATTTCATCGACCTTGATAAGCTGCTCGCGTCTTTCCGGTGTTGCGAACAGGGTGTCTTCAAGCGCTGCCGTTACATCTGCAAGCAACTGGATGCTTTGACGTTCCTGATCATCCGTGGCGTTCTGAATTGCTTTGTCTGTCTGTGTGCGAATGGTATACATGCCGTCCGCATATTTCTCCAGATCCAGAGAACAGGAAAAATGAGTGGCATTGCGCGTGGGATGGTTCAGCCGCAGGTCAAACATGCTGTACCACACGGTTCGCATGATTGGATACACCGCAATGCAGCCAATAACGATCAGAGCCGGCAAAACCAGCAAAACAGCCAGCTGCCCCTCTGTAAGCCCTCGCTTGGCACGCCGTGTTGCACGGCATTTGTGCGGCATAACACTTCCTCCTTTGTCGTATGACTCGTCAGGCCGCAGGAGGGCTTCGTCAGCCATCCTGCGGCCTGATTAACAATATTACCGGTTGTACTCGCTCAGTTTTTCATTCATCTGCTGTTCCATCGTCACAACAGCATCTTCAACCGTCATATTGCCGAGCAATACCGCAGAAATGTTGATCTGCATGATTTCAGAAAGTGCCGTATAGATTGGGGATACAGGGCGGGCCATGGCGGCTGCAAGTGATTCCTTCATATTGGCAAAATGAGGATTGGCCGCCAGCACTTCTTCGTCATCATACAGCGCCATATAAGTCGGGGGCTGGCTGGCTACCAGCGCATTGATCTTCTGGCCTTCCGGACCCGTTACGAACTTGATGAAATCCCAGGCCGCTTCGGGATGCTCGGAGTTGCGGTTGATCATCCAGCCCCAGCCACCCAGCGTTGCAGCAGAACCGTTGTCACCGGCAGGAAGCACGGTTACACCCACGTTTTCAGCCACCTTGGAGGACTCGGGATTAACCGCCGTAGCGTAATAACCGGGCCAGGTGCGCATGAACACCGCATCCCCGTTACCAAACATGTTCTGGCATTCGTTTTCCATAAAGGCGTTGAAGTTCTCGGGGACGATTCCTGCATCTACGATTTTCTTCATCATATTCAACGCGTTGCGCACACCGTCATTGTTGATGGTGATATTGCCGTCGCCATCAACAACTGTGCCGCCAAAGGAGCCGATGAACTCCAGCGCATTGCAGACCAAACCCTCATATTGCGCCGCCTGCATCAGGTAACCGACAGAGGTTCCGCCCTCGCCCACATGAGCCTTTGCCATTTCGATCATCTCGTCCCAGGTGGCCGGAGGCGTATCAATGATATCAGTGCGATAATACAGCTGACCCACGTTGCCATACCAAGGCATGCCCCACATCTTTCCCTGGAAGGTGTAGGCATTCACATAGCCCTGGGAATAGGCGTCCAGATCAATGTCATCAGCCTCGAGGAAACGGTCAATGGCCAGGCAATAACCAGCCTGAGAGAACTCTGCCGGCCAGATTACATTACAGGAGAACACATCGTAAACCGATTCTCCTGCAGCCAGTGAAGTTACCAGCATATCGTGAGACGTATCCTGGCTGGCAGGTGCCTCAACCCAGTTGATCTTGTATTGAGGATAGGCTTCTTCAAACGCCTTAATGATCTGCGTAAGCGCGCCAGTGGGATCTGTACCATAGAACATGTTGATAACCGTTTGCTCCTGTGCATAGGCAGGGGCAACCAAAAGCGTAGCCAGAATGGTCATTGTCAGCAGTAACCCAAGGATCTTTTTCACGATGGTACCTCCTTCTCGATTGACTCCCGGTCTAACTTGTTCTACAAGAACCCTTGCTGTCCTGTTGAACTGCGCGCAGTCTGAAGACTTCTTCAACAGTTGTAGCACAAGTTCTATGCTGGATATATCTTAATTCATTCAGGATAATTTGTCAATACTCTGCTTTGTATATTTTATGCACAATGTTTTAATGGATGATTTATTCTTAACGGCCCATTTGCTCTGTTGTACTACATTTAGAGGATGTTACTTGTTGGACAATTCATAGGAAACTGATTTTGGACGTCTTCAATGGCAGTACGACTGGCTGCGGAAGGGTCGGTCAGAATTGTGTTGCTGTGATGAGAATTACCTTCCGTGCATGCAGGCAGAATGAATGCTGGCCTGTGAAAAGATGGTGAAGCGTCTACGGCCGCTTTCAGGGTATGAAAGAAGTGGCTGCGGCCACTTTTTGAGAAGGAGAAACGCCGTTTGGGGACGGCGCAAATGTGCCTGGTCGCGTTGCTCCCGGACGACGGTTATGTAAGGAGGTTTCTCGCCGGAGGCAGGAAAGACCCGCTCCGTCGGCAAAGCAGCCGTATACGAATAATACTATTCTCAAATTCACCTGGCACATCTACTCGCGCCTTTTCCATTCAGGCGTTCGCTCATTCCACTCGACGTAGCGCTGCTACGCCTCGTTCCATTCCCGCCCGCCAGAATGAAAAATTCGCTTCGTATCTTGTGCCATTTTCATTTGAGAATAGTATAAAGTCGGAGGGACTGCGGTCCCTCCGACACCTTCCAGGGGTTCTTTGACAGTTTGGAAGCGGCAGCGACCGCTTTTCTGATATTCGCTGCGCTTTCTATGGGGAAAGTACCGCAGAGGTGAAAGGATGAACATAGCGCAAAAGAACAGTGGCGGGAAACTTACAGCGACCGTGCCTTCAACCCCTGGAAAATCGCTACAGGCAGACCGACAAGCAGGCATATGACCTGCAACCCTGCTTCGCCGCTTGCGGCGGCGCTGCTGATGTCGCTCTCGTCACCCTCGATGAACAGGGTGGGCGTGCCTTCCTCATACAGGGGAGCAACGCGCACCTCGCCGCCGCCCACCAGGGCCAGCAGCGCTGCCTGCGTGCCCGTGGGCACCAGGGTGGCGTGGTAGCGCAACGCACCCAGGTGCGGCTCCAGGTACGCACCATGTCGGGGGCATCGTTCAGCACCTCCTCAAAGCGCTCCGCCTCATAGCCGACATACAGGCAATCCTGCGCCGTCAGCGTAAGAGGATCGGCCACGGGCTGACCGGTCAGCGCCATGTCCATCAGGCGGTACAGCCGGGGATCGCCGGGAAACGCCTCTCGCAGCGCCGCTTTGCCCCGGAGCAGCGGGATGTCCCCTGTGGCAACGTCGATTTGCTGCATCGCCGCGCAGGAGCGCAGCACAACCGCCACGCACAGCAGGGCAATGGCCAGCGCGCTCAGGCGGTAGAACCATTTGGCTTTGTTCAAGCCTGCCTCTCCCACGGGTCAGCCGAGGCTGTACACGCTGCGCAGGCGAAGCTGCTCCGCGCTGCCACGCAGGATGGTCACCCGCTTTTCCCCGGCGTTCATGTCGAAGAAATTGTCGCTGAGCAGCAGATCAGCGTCCTCGCTTTCCACGCAGACGTGCTTGGCGTAGGCCGAGGCGGTGACGATGATGGTGTCGCCCTCCCGGTGGGCAGTCAGCTGCGGGTCTGCAAAGGCAAAGTGCTTGGGCGCGCAGAACAGCGCCGTACCCTCGCTGATGACATTGCCCTCCGCTAGGAAGGCGTAGCTCAGGTAATGGCGGGTCAGGTCGATGCGGCCGGTGAAGTCCAGCTTGTCCAGCCAGCGGGAGGAGAGGGCGGACACGGTCAGCGCCTGTTCGCCTGATTCCACAATGCGTCCGTCAGGGTCGCGCAGGGCCCATACCACCCGGCCGGACACCTCCTGCCGGGATTCATTGGCCACGCACAGCCGGGCGCTGCAGTCGATGGGCGCGGGATGGAACTCGTTGATTTTGGGATTTTCGGTCAGCTCGCCCGTTTCCTCGGCGGAAATCATCACCGGGGCGAAGAACCGCCGGGCCGCGTAGTGCAGGGCCTTCCAGCGGCCATAGTAGTCGATGGACGACCAGGAGGCCACGGGCCAGCAGTCGTTCAACTGCCAGATCACCGCGCCCATGCAGCGGCCGCGGTGACGCCGCCAGTGCTCCACGCCGTAGCGGATAGCGTCCGCCTGCAACAGTTGCGAGGCATAGAGCAGATCGTCGAAGGAGGCGGGGTACTTGTAGGTCTGGGACAGGTAGGAGAGAATCTTGCCGTTGGCGGCGGCGTTGCGCTGGTGGCGCTCCATGATCCGGGAGAAAATATTTCGATCCTCCGGCAGGGTGAAGCTCTCCACCGTTTTCAGGCAGGGGAAGGACTGGAAGCCGAACTCCGACACATACCGGAAGAAATACCTGCGGTAGTCGGTGAAGGGCTTTTCGCCGTGCCACACATCCCAGTAGTGGGCGTCGCCGCGATTTTCCGCCTCGGGTGCGTCAAAGTCGCCGCCGGAGGAGGGGGAGGACGGCCACCAGAAGGTCTGGGGCGCGCAGGCTTTCACAATGCCGGGCAGAATGTAGCCGTACATCTTGGTGTAATCGGCAAAATGGCTGGGGCGCTTGGGGCCATTGGTGACCATGTCGCCCGCGCAGTAGGTCCTGATGGCTGTGGCCATGAAGCCCTCCATCTCATTGTTGCCGCAGATCAGCGCCAGGGAGGCATGGTGTCGCAGACGCTTCACGTTCTGCTCGGTTTCCAGGCGGATGCTCTTCTCGAAGTCGGGGGTCAGGTCATAGAAGGCGCAGGCATACATCAGATCCTGCCAGACCATCAGCCCCAGCTCGTCGCAGATGTCGTAGAAGAAATCATCCGGGTAATAGCCGCCGCCCCATACGCGGATGGCGTTGAAATGGGCCAGGGCGGCGTCCTCCAGCAGGCGGCGGGTACGTTCGGGGGTAACGCGGCTGAGAATGTTGTCTTCGGGAATGTAGTCCGCGCCCATGGCGAACACCTTCACCCCGTTGACCTCGTGGCAGAAGGATTCGCCCCATTCGTCCTTTTCCCGGCAAACGGTCAGCGTCCGCAATCCGATTCGCCGCTGCCAGGCGCTGCCGGGCACCTCTGCCCGAACGGTATACAGCGGTTGCCCGCCATAGCCGTTCGGCCACCACAGACGGGGATGGTCAATCACGATGTCCTCGCCGCTGCTGTGCCAGGTCTGTCCATCGGGAGCGGTGACGGTGATGGCAACCTGCGCATCCCCTTCCAGCTCCGGGCGGAAGCTCAGCGTGACCCGGTCCGCCTCGTGCTTCTGCTCCACCAAAACGCTGAGGATGCGGGGCGCATCCACAAGCTGCAATTCGATGTTGCGCCAGATGCCCGCGTCGGGCAGACGGGGGCCCCAGTCCCAGCCGAACATGCAGTGAGCCTTGCGCAGGTGGGCATAGCCGGGAATTGCGTCGGTAGAGCACCAGCCGGGGCTCTTTTCATAGGCGGCCAGGGCAGCCTCCACGGGAGAGTCGAAGCGGATGAGCAGATTGTTGCGCCCGGCATGCAGCAGCGGCTTCACATCCCATTCCCAGGTGATGTGCATGTTGTCGGCATGGCCGGCGTCCTGTCCGTTGACGGCTACATGGGCCAGGGTGTCCAGCCCGTCGCAGTGCAGCAGAATGCGTTCGGCGCACAGCTGCTCCTCCGTCAGGTCAAAGTCGCGGGTATATTCGTAGTCATGGCGCATAAGCTCGAAGGCGCCGCGCTCGTTTTCCCGCCAGAAGGGATCCTCCATTGCGCCTGCGCGCAGCAGGTCGGCATAGACCGAGCCGGGAACCCGGGCCTCCCGCCACGGGCCCCCGTCGGCCTGACGCATGCGCCATTCACCGTTCAGGGAAAGGGTTGTCATATGGATTCCGTCCTCTCAAGCGTTGTTGATTTCATCCGCCAGGGCCTGCACCTCGTCATAGGTCATGGACTGGTCGAAGCTGACCATGGCGCGCAGGGGGGAATAGAGGAACATGGCCTCGTTCATTTCATCGGTGATGGCCTCGGCAGCGGCCTCGGAGGAAGAACCGTTCTCATTGTCCAGCAGGCGTTTCTTTTCCATCATGGGAGCCAGCACCCGGCGGGCCTTCTCGTTCTTCATCAGGTCGAGGTAAATGGTGTCGGGGGTCACCGTCATGGGCACGGTCTGCGTGCCTTCCACATATACCTCGGAGGAAAGGGCGATATCCCGGCTGCTGCGGCCGATCTCCACGGTAAACGCGCCGCTTTCCACAAACCAGTCGTGGAGCTTCACGTTCCAGTAGGCGAAGGCGCGCTTTTCCAGGGTGAAGGTGACGGTCTTGGTTTCGCCGGGCTCCAGGCTGATCTTCGCAAAATCCTTCAGTTCCCGCACCGGGCGGAACACCTCGCACTCCTTGTCGCCCACATACAGCTGAACCACGGTTTTGCCGGCGCGCTTGCCGGTGTTGGTCACGTCCACGGAGACGGTCAGGGCATCGGTGTCGCGGATCCGGTCGGCGCTCAGGCGCAGGTTGGCATAGGCGAAGGTGGTGTAGCTCAGCCCGTGGCCGAAGGGGAACAGCACGTCCATCTTCTTCTTGTCATAGTAACGGTAGCCCACGAACACACCCTCGGCATACACGGCCACGTCGCCCTCGCCGCCGTAGGTCAGGTAGGAGGGATTGTCCTCCAGCTTGATGGGGAAGCTCTCCGGCAGGCAGCCGCAGGGGTTCACCGTGCCGAACAGCACGTCCTTCGTTGCGCCGCCCACGGCCTGGCCGCCAAGATACCCCTCGATAACAGCCTTGGCGCAATGCAGCCAGGGCATTTCCACCGGGGACCCATTATACAGCACCACCACGACGTTGGGATTGGCCTTTGCCACCCGCTCGATCAGCTCCACCTGGCAGCGGGGCATGCGGATATGGGTGCGGTCGTAGCCTTCGCTCTCGAAGGAGTCCGGCAGGCCTGCCACGATCACGGCCTTGTCCGCATGGGCGGCGGCCTCAACAGCCTCGGCAATCAGCGCCTCGTCGGGCTCCTCGCTCTTCACATCGTAGCCCTGAGCGTAGGTGATGCCGGGCATGCCCTGCAGGGCGTCCATGAGGCTTTCCACCCGGAAGCTGTTGATGTGGGAGCTGCCGCCGCCCTGGAAGCGGGGATGCGCGGCGAATCGGCCGATCACCGCCAGCTTTTCGCCTTCGTGCAGGGGGAGCATGTCATCTTCGTTCTTGAGCAGCACCATGCACTCTGCGGCGATCCGCCGGGCCAGGGCATGCTGGGCCTCCATGTCCCACGGGGTGTCGGGGCGGCGGCTGGTCAAATAACGGTCAACCATCTGCAGCACCCGGCCCGCGGCCACATCGACGGCCTCCTCGCTGAGCCGGCCTTCACGCACGGCCTGCAGGACGCGGCGGTCGTTGCTGCCGCCGGAGGAGGGCATCTCCAGGTCAAGCCCCGCGGGAACGCCGGCCACGCGGTCGCTCACCGCGCCCCAGTCGCTCATGACCAGCCCGTCAAAGCCCCAGTCCTCGCGGAGCACGCCCGTGAGCAGCTCGCGGTTCTGGGAAGCGTGGGTGCCGTTGAGCTTGTTGTAGGAGCACATGACCGTCCAGGGCTTTGCACGCTTGACAGCCTGCTCGAAGGCCGGGAAGTAGATTTCCCGCAGGGTGCGCTCGTCAATTACGCTGTCGGAGGACATGCGGCGGTGCTCCTGACTATTGGCGGCAAAGTGCTTGATGCTGGTGCCCACTCCCTGGCTCTGCACGCCGTCAATCAGGCTTACGGCCATCTCGCCTGCCAGGTAGGGGTCCTCGCTGAAATACTCAAAGTTTCGCCCGCACAGGGGAGAACGCTTGATGTTTACAGCCGGGCCGAGAATCACGCCCAGATCCTCATGCTGGCAGGCCGCGCCGATTTCCCGGCCGATGGCGCGCACGGCCTCCCGGTCAAAGCTGGCCGCCGTGGCGCAGGCGGTGGGGAAGCACACGGCCTTGATGGAATCGTTGATGCCCAGATGGTCACCGGTCTGGTCCTGCTTGCGCAGGCCGTGGGGGCCGTCGGACATCATCATGGCGGGAATGCCCAGGCGCTCTACCGCCTTGGTGTGCCAGAAATCCGCACCGGAGAGCAGAGAGCATTTTTCTTCCAGGGTCATTTCGGAGAGAACCTTCTGAATATCCAAATGAATCCATCCTTTCTTCCGGCTTGATATGCTGCCGGCCGCGGAAAGGCGCAGACTGATGCCTGAAAGCGCGCTTCCTTCCCTGCGGATACTTTCTTTATACAGTATACCATATCGGCGGCTAATGGGAAAGACGCTTTCGCCATTTTCATCGGAGAAGAATCGTGCTATAATGCCTCCGTATACCAAACGAAAGCGAAAGGAAGTGAATGCGTGTGGATACGCTCCGCCTGGGAAGAACCAACCTGACGGTGAACAAGAACGGCTTCGGCGCGCTGCCGGTGCAGCGGGTCAGCCTGGAGGAAGGCCGCGCCCTGCTGCGCCGGGCCTATGAGGGCGGCGTGAATTATTTCGACACCGCCCGGGCCTATTCTGACAGCGAGGAAAAGTTGGGCCTGGCCCTGACGGACGTCAGGGAGCATATAGTCATTTCCACCAAGACGGCCGCGCAGACGGCGGAGGACTTCTGGAGCGACCTGCACGAGAGCCTGCGCATGCTGCGCACGGACTATATCGACATTTACCAGTTCCACAACCCGCCCTTTCTGCCCCGGCCCTGCGACGGCACCGGCCTGTATGAGGCCATGCAGGAGGCCCGGAACAAAGGGCTGATCCGCTATATCGGCTTTACCAACCACCGCCTGACCCTGGCGGAGGAATGCGTGCGCTCCGGGCTGTACGATACGCTGCAGTATCCCTTTTCCTATCTGGCCAGCGAGAAGGAAATTGCCCTGGTACGCCTGTGCGCGGAAAAGGACGTGGGCTTTATCTGCATGAAGGCCCTGGCCGGCGGGCTGATTACCCGCTCGGATGTGGCGTATGCCTTCCTGGCCCAGTATCCGGTGGAACCCATCTGGGGCATCCAGCGGCAGCGGGAGCTGGACGAATTCCTGTCCTATCAGGACACGCCGCCGGCATACGACGAGGCCATGGCGGCCTTTGTGGAGAAGGAACGGGGCGAATTGGTGGGCGAATTCTGCCGCGGATGCGGCTACTGCCAGCCCTGCCCTGCGGGCATTGAGATCGAAAACTGCGCCCGGGTGTCGCTGATGCTCAGACGTTCGCCTACCGAAGCGCTGCTGTCGGAGGAGTGGCAGGCCAAGATGAAGAAAATCGAGGGCTGTCTGTCCTGCGGACGCTGCCATGCCCGCTGTCCCTACGGGCTGGATACTCCTGCCCTGCTGCGCCGGAATTACGAGGATTACAAAACCTTCCTCCGTAAGGATTAACCGAACAGATGAAACGGGCATTTCCGCCCCCTCAGCCCTTGACGCGGGGCCGGTGAAAATGATATAATACCATGTTTCCTTTTGATTTTCTTTTTCCATATTAGGAGGGATACGATGTCCGGTCATTCCAAGTGGCATAACATTCAGGCGAAGAAGGGCAAGGCTGATGCGGCCCGCGGCGCTGTTTTCACCAAAATCGGCCGCGAAATTGCCATCGCTGTACGCGACGGCGGCGCGAACCCCGAGTCCAACGGCAAGCTGCGCGACGTGATTGCCAAGGCCAAGGCCAACAATATGCCCAATGATAACATTCAGCGCTCCATCAAGAAGGCCTCGGGCGAACTGTCCAACGTGACCTACGAGCAGATTACCTATGAAGGTTATGCCCCCGGCGGCGTGGCCGTGATTGTGGATACCATCACCGACAACCGCAACCGCACCGTGTCCGATGTGCGCCACTGCTTTGCCAAGAACGGCGGCAACCTGGGCAACTCCGGCTCTGTGGCCTTCATGTTTGACGAGAAGGGCGTGCTGGTGGTGGAGCGCAAGCCCGGCATGGATGAGGATGAGATGATGATGCTGGCCCTGGACGCCGGCGCAGAGGATATGAAGGCCGACGAGGACGCCTTTGAAATCTACACCTCTCCCGCTGATTTCTCCGCCGTGCGCGAGGCGCTGGAGCAGCAGGGCCTGACCTTCCTTTCCGCTGAGGTGGACAAGATTCCCCAGAACACCGTGGCCATCGATGATCCCGAGGTGCTCAAGTCCATCCAGAAGCTGCTGGAAATGCTCGATGACAACGACGACGTGCAGAACGTGTTCCACAACGCCGAGCTGCCCGAGGAAGAGGACGAGGAGTAAGCGTGATCCGCATGACACAG
>CAMDVP010000033.1 GCA_945877525.1 uncultured Clostridia bacterium
TGCAGAAGGGCCTGGAGCTGTGCGAGACCGTGCAGCCCGACCTGCTGCTGGCCAGCGTATCGGCAGCGCCGGAGCAAGCAGTCTCCACTGCCACACCAGCACCCACGCCTACACCCACACCCCAGCCAACCGCCGTACCCGAAAAGGTGCTAAGCGGCGATGTGGCAGTGGGCGATACCTTCTTCCTTGGCTACTATGAGCAGGATGACAGCATAGCAAACGGACGCGAACCCATTGAGTGGACCATCCTGAGTATGAGCGGCGGACAGAATGGCACTGCGCTGGTTATCAGCAGCATGGCGCTTGACTGCATTCAATACCATCTGTACAGCCAGAAAATTGACTGGAAAAATACCAGCCTTCGTCTGTGGCTGAACTACTATTTCCTTTATCAGGCCTTTACCCCCGCAGAGCAGGCGTGCATTGAGTACACCAGCAATTCCGGTGTGGTTGATATGGTCACCATCCCGGACGAGAATATGGTGAAGAAGTACAAGCTCGCCAAGACCGGCTGCGACGTAACGGACTATGCGAAATCCCGCGGCGTGCAGATTGGCAATGACAACGGCAAAGGCTGCTGGTGGGTACGCATGAACACCACCGCAAACAACGGCAACACCAAATTCGTAGGTATGCACGGCAAGGTATACGGCAGCAACAACGTGACGATCAGCAACAACGGCGTGCGCCCTGTGATGACGGTCAATCTGGGGGCGCTGCGTTCCTGCCCCAGGGATACAGCCTATCAGACGAGGGCCATTCGGAATTTCGCCCTGGCCATCGACCGCATTGCCACACGCTCCGGCCCCGCGACCACCTTTGACGAAATTCACACCTTCAATGTGGATTACGGCGCGCCGGTATTTCTCCTGCGCGCACAAAATACGAGCGGCACACAGTGGGTGGAAATTGAGTTCATGTATCAGGGCGAATGGGTGCGCGTGTGGACGGGCCTCAAGCGCCTGACTCATGCCAACCTCACCGGCTTGCCGGGCGACTATACGGCCCAGGGCACTGGCACGGTCAATAGTGTGACCACTGGCCGGTACGGCCCCGGAAGGGAGTACAAGGTGCTGTATCAGGACATCCCCGCAGGGCTGAGCTGCAAGGTGATGGACGAGGACGGCAGCTGGTTGATGATCGAATATGAATCCACCGATCCGAACCATCCGCTGACGCACCGCTGCTGGGTACCCGCGGACGCGATTACACGGTAATGGAAGTTGATACAAAAACAGGGCGGCGGATTTCTCCGTCGCCCTTCTGTTTGCCTTGTAAGGAAATTACTTGGCGGTAGCCATCGCGTAGGCCTTTTCCAGAGCCTTCACGAAGTCAGTCGCATGCATGGTGCAGCTGGTCACCACGTCAGCGCCGGTGGCGTAGCCATTCTCGTCCACGGCGATGCCGGCAACAGCCTCGTCCAGGGTCTTGCCCACGCAGAAAGCGGCCAGAGCGTCAGCCTGCTCGTACCATTCCTTGCCGATGGGGGAAGCGGGCCGCATGTTGTACTCGTCGCCCTTTTCCTGCTTGGACTTGATGACAGCGGTCATGTCAGCGGTGATCTCGCCAGCGGCATTGAAGGCC
Organism: uncultured Clostridia bacterium; assembly: GCA_945877525.1. Lineage (GTDB taxonomy): Bacteria > Bacillota > Clostridia > Christensenellales > Aristaeellaceae > UBA11524. The sequence continues at coordinate 1,585 of CAMDVP010000033.1, forward strand.
ACCTTGGTCTGAGCCACGTCGAACAGGCAGGACACGATCTTGCCCTCGTCGTCCACAACCAGCGCGCAGATGGTGGAGTCCACCTGAGCGGTGCCGTCCTTCTCAGCGGAGGCGGGCTTGGAGGAGCCGATGGAGGTCTGTACGCCCAGGCCATAGCCTTCGGCCAGAGCGGCAACGGAGCACAGTACCATAGACAGAGCCAGAACCAGAGCCAGGATCTTCTTCATGGATATTTCCCTCCCAAAATGTAGCTGTGTTCTTCACACAACGTTGAGTTAATTATAGCACCCTTTCACTTTTTGTCAAGAAGTCTCCTGTCTTTTCCATTTGTATTCCTGTTTTGGCACGCATCCCCGTATGCGTTGACACACCGGCCTTTTTCGGCTATCATGCCTGTATCGGGAACAAAACACGCTTTTCCTTCGTCTAACTGGCAGGTTACCCGGAACAAGGAGGGTTTTGTCCATGGATGAGTTGACGCTCCGCCGCGCACAGCGGGGCGACCCCGCCGCCTTTGAGGCGCTGATAACGCCCTGTGAGAGCATGCTGTGGCGCGTGTGCTGGCACTATACCCAGCACCGGGAGGACGCCCGCGACTGCGCCCAGGAGGCCATGCTGAAGGCCTGGCGCGCCCTGCCGGACTATCGCGGCGACTGCTCGCTGGAAACCTGGCTGTACCGCATTGCCGCGTCCTGCTGCCTGGATTTTCTGCGCAGGAAGGGCCGCTGGGCCGCGGAATCCGCCGAGCAGCTGGCGGAGGAGGGCGGCTTCGACCCGCCGGATCCCTCGCCCCAGCCCGAGGATGAGCTTCAGCGCAGGGATGAGCGCGCCGAGCTGCAAAGCGCCCTGGCCGCCCTGCCCGACGACATGCGCATTGCCCTGACCATGAGCGCCGTGGAAGGACGCCGTTACGAGGACATCGCCCAGGTGCTGGGCGTGGCTCCCGGCACGGTGAAAAGCCGCATCAGCCGCGCCCGGGTCAGGCTATCGGAAATTTTGTCCGGAAAGCGGGAACCTTCGCCCACTTCCTCCGTCCAACACAGTGAAAGGAGGACAGCCAAATGAACTGCAGCGAATATTCCGTCCTCCTGGAGAAGCTTCTGGAGGGCGGCCTGACCGAAGAAGAGGAGCAGGCGCTCCGCCGGCATGAGGGCGATTGCCCTGCCTGCGCCCGTCAGCGCCGCGAGCTGGACCGTCTCCAGGATACTCTGTCCGCCCTTGACAGCGGAGTTCCTCCCATGCCGGAGGACTTTCACGAGGGTTGGATGCAAAAGGTGGAGGAGGAAGCCATGGAGAAGAAGAACCACACTGAAAAGTCCGTCCGGAAAACCGTCATGACCCGCGCGCTGTCCATAGCGGCGGCTCTGGTGTTTGTGGTGGGCGGCACGCTGCTGACAAAGGATGCCCTGTCGCCCAGCGTCCAGACGGCCATTCCGAAGGAAGCCGCCTATGACGGCGGTGACTACGACAGCGCCCCCGGCGGAGGCTATGCCCTGCAGCGAAGCTACATTCAAACTGCAGAGAACAGCAGCCTTGACACGGCCTATGCCGGTGAGACGGTGCTGACCGCCGATACGGTGGATCTGTCGTCGCAGGAAAAGAAGGTCATCCGTACCGCCAGCCTGAACATCACCACCACCGCTTTTGACGACAGTCTGCTCACCCTGCGCACCCTGTGTGAAACGTCCGGCGGCTGGGTAGCCTACGCCTCGGAAAGTTCCGGCTCCTCGCGGCGTACCGCCAGCCTGACGCTGCGGATTCCCTCCGCGCAGCTGGATGCCTTCCTGGAGGGTGCGGGCGGCGCGGGCCGCGTAACCCGCAGGGAAGAAAGCGCCGACGACGTAACCGAAAGCTATTACGACACCAGGACCCGGCTGGAAACCCAGCAGGCCCTGATGGCTCGGCTTCAGGCGCTGGTAACCGACGCAGCCGACCTGAGCGACCTGCTGGCCCTGGAAAGCCAGATTGCCGATACCCAGTATCAGATTGATTCCCTGCAGTCCCGTTTGAACAGCACCGACCGCCAGGTGGACTACGCGACGGTGAACGTATCCCTCCGGGAGGAGCTGCCCTCCGACAGCATTACCGATGTGGAAATGACCCTGGGCCAGCGTATCGGGCATGCGCTGACCACCGGCTGGGACCTTTTCACCAGCTTCCTTGGCGACACGGCGGTATTCCTGGTGGCTGCCCTGCCCTTCCTGGCGCTGGCAGTTGCAGCATGGATCATCATCCGGCTGGTTCGCCGCTCCCGCAGGCGCAAGGGCTGATACTGTTCCCGTATCAAACAATCGCTTTGGCGAAGGCAGAGGTTTCGCGCCTGCGGGCGGCGTCCGCAGCCTCAATCGTCGCGGCCAAAGGCCGCTCGTTTCGGCTGACTCGTTCGGCTTTCTCTTTGTCGCCACTGGCGACGAAAGCCTCACTCCCCAAAGGGCTTTCCGATCATCGTCGCTCCGCTTTCGACTTCCGCCTTCGGCGGACTCGCCAGTGGCGAGGCGTCGCCCTTTGGAAACCTTCGGGGCCGTTCTCCTGATGCAATACTTTCATGCGGCACAGTATGCATGCCTTGGTCGAAAAATCCCCCTGCCATTATGCAACGGCAGGGGGATTCGTTGTTCCATATGATTGAAAAGCAATCAAGAGCATCACGGGCCGCAGCCTGCGTCACTTGATGGAGCCTTCCACCATGCCCTTGATGATATACCGCTGGGCAAACAGGAACAGGATGATGACCGGCAGCATGGTCAGCAGCGTGCTGGTCAGGATCAGGTCCCATTGCTTGATATAAGAGCCCGCGAACATGCTCACCGCCAGAGGAAGCGTCTGCACCTGACCGCTGGAGCCAAGCACCAGCAGGGGCAGCAGGTAGTCGTTCCAGATCCAGATGCCGTTGAGGATCAGCACGGTCACCGCGGTGGGCTGGAGCAGCGGCAGCACAATGCGGAAGAACGTTGCCGCACGGCTGCAGCCGTCGATATCGGCAGCTTCTTCCAGCTCCAGGGGGATACCCTTGATGAAGCCGTGGAAGATGAACACGCTCATGGCGCATCCGAAGCCCAGATAGCACAGGATAATGCCGCCATAGGTACCGTTGAGCTTGATGCCGATGAAATCACCGGCAATGCGCAGCCACTGCACCAGCGGCAGCATGACCACCTGGAAGGGCACCACCATGGAGGCCACCAGCGTCATGAAGATCAGGGTGGACCACCAGGTTTTGTTGCGCACGAGAATCCAGGCCGCCATGGAGGAGCACAGCACAATCACCGCCAGGCTGGAAACCGTGATGATGGCGCTGTCCAGGAAAGCGCTGAAATAGGAAAAGTTGGGGTTGTTGATAACGTTGACCACGTTGGTGATCAGCTGGCCCCAGTTGGAGGGGGCCGTCACCGGGCTGAGGGAAATCTCCTGCGCGGTTTTGGCACTGTTCATCACCACAAGGATGAAGGGAACCATGAACAGCAGGAAGAGCAGGAAAGCAAAGATCACCTTCACCCAGTTCAGCACCTTGCGGCGCATGGACACCGGACGGGAGGAGGTTGCCGCAGTGGTTGCCTGCATTACATCTCCACCTCCTTGCGCTTGTTGATGGCCACCTGCACCAGGGAGATGCACACCAGCACGATGAAGAAGATCACCGCGCGGGCCTGGCCGTCGCCCCACATGTTCTTGGTGATGGCGGTGTTGTAGATGTTCAGGGCCAGCAGCTCGCTGGTCTTGACAGCCTTCATCATGTACATGCCCGCCGGGCCGCCGTTGGTCAGGGACATGTTCAGGTCAAACTGCTTGAAGCTGTTGGTCAGCGTCAGGAAGGTGGTGATGGTGAAGGAAGAGGCCATCATGGGGATGAGGATCTTGGTCAGGCGGGTCCAGTAGTTGGCGCCGTCCACGCTGGCCGCCTCCATCAGGTTGGCGGGGATGCCCTGGATGGCCGCCACATAGATCATCATGATATAACCGGCATACTGCCACACGTTCACCAGGCTCATGGCCCAGATAACGGTGTCCTTGTTGCTGATGAGCGACTTGGTCAGGAAATTCAGCCCCAGGGACGCAGCCGTTTGCGTGATGACATTGTTGAACACAAACTGCCAGATATAGCCCAGCACGATGCCGCCAATCAGGTTTGGCACGAAGAAGCCCGCGCGCAGGAAGTTCCTGCCCTTGAGGTTGCTCGTCACCATCAGCGACAGCGCGAAGGCCACCACATTCACGAAAATCACGTTAATGACAGTGTATTCCACCGTCACCAGGAAGGAGTGCAGAAACAGAGGGTCGGAAAACATGGTTTCGTAATTCTTCAGCCCCACGAAGGTCAGGTCGGTGCGCACGCCGTTGAAATCGGTCATGGAATAATAGATACCCAGAAAAAAGGGGATCACCATGACCATGGTGAACGCAAACAGCACGGGGGCCAGAAAAAGGGCATTCACCCAATGATGACGCCTTTTCAGGTGTACCACCTCCACACAAGAAAAGCAAGGGGAGCCGCCATGTGCGGCTCCCCTCCTATGTTTGGGATTACTGGGCAGCAGCCAGCAGCGCGGGGATGTTCGCGAACTCGGCAGTCACCATCTCCACGAAGGTGGGCACGTCGATGGCATCCTGAGCCAGCAACTCGAAGATCGGGCCCAGGTTCTGCATGCCGAAGTTGTCGGGCATATAGCCGAAGCCCCAGCTGTAGATGTCGCCCTTGGCAGAGGCCTTCATGACGTCCACGCTCAGGTCGCCGGAGGGCTCAAGAGCCACATTGGCGAAGGCAGGCACCATGCCGGCCTTGTTGACCATGTAGTCCTGGCCGGCCTCGGTGGCCACCATGTCTTCCAGGAACTTCACAGCCTCGTCCTTGTTGGGGGACTGGGCGTTAACCACATACCAGGAGGGAGCAGCCACCATCAGGCCGGAGATTTCCTGCTTGTCGGTGAAGGGCTCGCCGATGAAGCCCATGGGCGGGCAGTTCTCGAAGGCGGCCAGGTTGGGGTCGATCCAGTTGCCCTGATGGCAGAACACGGTCTTGCCGGTGGCAAAGGCGTTCACGTTCTGGTCGTAGTTGCCGTTAACGAGGATTTCCTGATCAGCGTAGTTGAACAGCAGATCCACATAGGTGGCATACTCGGTCAGGCGCTCGGTGTCAACCTTGCCCTCGCGCATCATGTCGATGATGGTCATGTCGCCATAGGGCAGGCCGCAGCTGAGGTAGGTGGAGAAGTTCTGGTTGCCGGTAACCCAGGTCATGCCGCCGGACACGGAAGTGGCGATGGACACCACGGCGTCGATGCCCAGCTCGGCCTTCATGCCGTCCAGCTTTTCAAAGGCGGCCTTCAGGGCGCTGTAGGTGGTCAGGGTCGCGGGGTCGATTTCCGCCTTGGCCAGCAGATCCTTGTTGTAGGCCAGGCCGAAGCCCTCGATGGCCACGGGGAAGCCGTAGCACTTACCTTCCACCATGAAGCCCACGGAGGTGTTCTTGGCAAACTCGGTGTCGGACACGTCCAGGATGTAGTCCTTCCACACATTGTAGCCGCCCATACCTTCGATGACGAAGATGTCGGGCATGTTGCCGGCCTGCAGGGCGGCCTTCAGGGAGCCGGAGTAGTCAGCACCGCCGCCGACGGATTCCACCGTCACGTTGAAGCCGGCGGTCTTGGAATACTCAGCCGCATACTCCTTCAGTGCGGCATCGATTTCCACCTTCACGTTGGAAACCTTGATGTCAGCCAGCGCGGTGGTGCACACGCACACCATCACCAGGGCCAGAACCAGAGAAAGGAACCTTTTCATCAGGATACGCCTCCTTTATTTCAAAGCCTGCCTTTCAGGCTTTGGATACGCAGGGGAAAGGAAAAAAGCGATGCTTCCAGCACCCTTGCTCGGATCAAAGCTATGCCGTCTCATCATCAGGAGATTACAGCACATTGATACAAACAACCAACCGCACCCTTGCGGAGATAACGTGATTATAGTCTGTTTTCATAGCCCTGTCAAGAAAAAATTGTGTAAAGGTGAAAAATCATAGAAAAGCTGTATTGAATGCTTCCACTTTCTTCCTGACAGGAAACGCAGAAATATGCGTTGACATCTCAACCTTCCCGGCATATACTTCCCTTAAGAGACAGGGCTGAGGAGGCTTTGGCATGAAGAGCCGGTACGGGCAGTTTGCATCGTCCATTTCCGCCATTTATCACGCGGTGCAGCGGATTGAGCGGGATGAAATGGTTCGCTTCGGCAGCAGGGGCGTTTACGCCCAATACCTGGCCGCGATGCACAGCCACCCGGAGGGGCTGACCGCCGCCCGTCTCAGCGAACTGTGCGACAGAGACAAGGCCGCCGTATCCCGCGCTGTGGCGGACATGGAGGCGGAGGGACTCATCCTGAGGGAGGGTCGGGAGGACACCATGTATCGCGCCGTGATCCGCCTGACGGAAAAGGGCCGGCAGGCGGCGGAATATGTGGCCGGCCGCGCCAGCGCCGCGGTGGAGGCGGGCGGGCGGGGCCTCAGTCCGAAGGAGCGGGACGCGCTGCAGGCCGCCCTCGCGCTGATAGCCGGCAATCTGGAAACCATCATGAAAGAAGGCATTCCCGCCCAGTCCGCCGCCAGGAGGTGCAAGCCATGACCGAGCAGGACATCGACCGGCTGCTGCAAAAGCAGCGTGCCTTCTTCCGCAGCGGCGCTACCCTGCCGCTTGACGCGCGCAAAGCAGCGCTGAAAAAACTCTATGCCGTCATTGAGGAACGCCAGGAGGATATCGCCGCCGCCCTGCAGCGCGACCTTGGCAAAAGCGGCTACGAAGCCTATATGTGCGAAACCGGCCTGGCGCTGTCGGAGATTCGCCATATGCTCCGCCATCTTCGCCGCTATTCCCGCAAGCGTCGGGTGCGCACGCCCCTGGCGCAGTTTGCCGCCGCCAGCTATGAATTGCCCTCGCCCTATGGCTGCACGCTCATCATGAGCCCGTGGAATTACCCCTTCCTGCTGACCATCGACCCTCTGGCCGACGCCATCGCAGCGGGCAACACCGCGCTGATCAAGCCAAGCGCCTATTCCCCCGCCACCGGCGCGCTGCTGGAGGAACTCATTGCCCAGGCGCTGCCGCCCGAACTGGCCGCAGTGGTCACCGGTGGCCGGAGGGAGAACGCCTGCCTGCTGGAAAAGCAGTTTGACCTGATCTTCTTCACCGGCAGCCAAAGCGTGGGCCGGGAAGTGCTGCGGCATACCGCCGAAACCCTCACCCCCACCGTGCTGGAGCTGGGCGGCAAAAGTCCCTGCATTGTGGACGCATCAGCCGATATTCCCCTGGCTGCCCGGCGGATTGTGTTCGGCAAATTTCTCAACTGCGGGCAGACCTGCGTCGCGCCTGACTATGTGCTGTGCCAGCGCCCGGTGCTGGACGCGCTGGTGAAGGAAATCGTCCGGCAGATCGGGGTGCAGTTTGGCGCTCGGCCGCTTGACAACCCCGCCTATGGACGGATTGTCAACGAGAAGCACTTCGACCGCCTCTGCGCGCTGATGGATGCAGAGAAAACCGTCTGCGGCGGCGAAGCGGATCGGGAAGCGCTGCGGATTGCCCCGACCGTGATGCGCGGCGTCCGGTGGGAGGATCCGGTAATGCAGGAGGAAATCTTCGGGCCTATTCTGCCGGTGCTTGCCTTTGATCAGCCGGAGGAGGTGTTCTCTCTGCTGGAAAGCAGGCCCAGCCCGCTGGCGCTGTACATCTTCTCAGAGAACAGAGCGTATATCGACAGGGTAACCCGCCGCTGCAGGTTCGGCGGAGGATGTGTGAACGACGTGGTGATTCACCTGGCCACCAGCGAAATGGGCTTTGGCGGCGTGGGTGAAAGCGGCATGGGCGCCTATCACGGCAAGGCAGGCTTCGACGCGTTTTCCCACAGAAAATCCATTGTAGACAAGAAAACCTGGCTGGATCTGCCCATGCGCTATCAGCCGTATGGGAAATTTTCCCGTCGCCTGCTGCGGCTTTTTCTGCGATAAATATTGAAAACCGGCCATTTTCGTGCTATGCTGATGCCGCAGCGCACAGCTGCACAAAGGAATGAGCACAGATGAGGATTGTGACAGTGGTGGGCGTCCGTCAGGCGGGCAAAACCTCCACGGTCACCGCGCTGATTGAGGAAATCCGCCGGCGCGGACGCACCGTGGGCACCTGCAAAAGCGTGTTCTGCCCCACCTTCTCCATGGACAAGCCCGGCAGCAATACCGCACGGCACACCATGGCCGGCGCGCAGCTGGTATGCGCCCGGGGCAAGCGGGAAACGGCCTATCTGTTCCCGGGGGCGCAAAAGCTCTCGCAGGTGCTATTGGCCTTTGAGGGCATGGATTATGTGCTGCTGGAGGGGGATTACCTCGCCCCGGTGCCGCGGCTGGTGGCCGCTCACGGGGAGGCGGACGCCCTGGAGCGCACCAATCCGCTGACCCTGGCCTATGTGGGCCGCATCAGCGCCGCCCCCGCCCCGCAGCTGCCCCATCCCCGCTTCAACGCGCTGACGGACGCACCGGCGCTGCTGGATTTTCTGGACGCGCAGGTGGCGGACACGGTTCCCTCCCCTGCCCTGGACGAGGCACTTCCCCCGGTGCCCGGCGTAACGGACGACGGCTTTTGCCAGTGCGGATGCCATCACGCGCAGAGGGCGCAGGAGAAGCTCCGCGCCATGGCCGGCGGCCGGGAGCTTCGCCTCACGCCCGAACGCAGGAAAATCCTGCTGCAATGGGCGGAGGAGGACGGACATGGCCTGTAAGCGTCACCTGTTCCTCACCGGGGAAAAGCAGGTGGGCAAGTCCACCCTGCTGCGGGAGCTGATCCGCCGGGAGGGTCTTTCCTGCGGCGGCTTTGAAACCCGCCCGCTGACGGCGGACGGCGTGCGGCGGGGATTTCTCCTGCACAGCCTTCTGCCCATGCCGCCCTATGAAAACGACTGCGTCATCAGCGTGCGCCTGGGGGAGCGGCGCTCGGTGCCGGTACTCCCCGCCTTTGAGGAAAACGGCGTGGCCATGCTCCGCCGAAGCCTGGACAGCGGCCTGCCCTTCCTGCTCATGGACGAGCTGGGAAAGAGCGAGCGCGACGCGGAGGCCTTCTGCAGGCAGGTGCTTTCCTGCCTGGACAGCGGCAGGCGGGTATTGGGCGTTCTGCAGCGCTGCGACGCGCCCCTTGTCCGGCAGATTGCCGCCCGGGAGGACGTGCTGCTTCTGACCGTCACCCCCGAACACCGGGAGCAGCTGCCGCCTCTATTGGCGGCCTGGGCTAAAGATGAATAACGTGAAGCAATGCGGCTTCGTTCCCTCCCTATGGGAGGGGGCGAAGCCGTTTTCTGCTTTGCGCAGGTCATGTGTGAAAACTTTGTCAATTTTTCGTGGAAAGCTCTTGCATTGCATGGTTTGGGATGCTAAACTGTTCAGGTAATTCAGGGAGGCGGTAGAATGCGCTGCATCGATACAAAGGACGCCGTAGGCCATGTGCTGTGCCACGACATCACCGTGATTGTCAAGGACGTGAAGAAGGGCGTTGCCTTCAAAAAAGGGCACATTGTCACCGAGGCGGATATTCCCGAGCTGCTGAAGCTGGGCAAGGATCACCTCTATGTATGGGAAAAGGACGACCGTATGCTCCACGAGGACGAGGCCGCGGCCATCCTTCGCGATCTGTGCATGGGACAGAACATCTCGGCCGGTCAGCCCAGCGAGGGGAAAATTGAGCTGACCGCCGCCGCGGACGGCCTGTTCACCGTGGACAGCGAGCGCTTGCTGGCCGTCAACGATATTGAGGAAATCATGATTGCCTCCCGCCACGGCATGACGCCGGTGCACGCGGGGGACAAGCTGGCAGGCACCCGGGTGATTCCCCTGGTGATCGCCAGGGAGAAGATGGCGCGCGTGCAATCCGCCGCAGGCGACGCGCCGCTGATGAACGTGCTGCCCTTCCGTCCGCTGCGCTGCGGCCTGGTGACCACCGGCAGCGAAGTATATTATGGAAGAATTCAGGACACCTTCACCCCGGTCATCGAAAGCAAGCTTGCCGAATACGGCATGTCTCTCATGGGGCATGAGCTGGCTCCGGACGATATGGACAGCATCACCGAATCCATCCTCCGTCTGCGGGATGCTGGAGCCGAATTGATCCTGACCACCGGCGGCATGAGCGTAGATCCCGACGACCGCACGCCGGGGGCCATCCGCCGCACCGGGGCGCGCATTGTCACCTACGGCGCGCCGGTGCTGCCCGGCGCCATGTTGCTGGTAGGGTATCTGCCCGGCTGCGACGGCAGGGAGATTCCCATTCTTGGCCTCCCGGGCTGCGTGATGTACGCCCGCCGCACCATCTTCGACCTGGTGCTGTGCCGCATCGCCGCCGGGGTGGAAATCACGCGGCGGGATATCGTGTCCATGGGCGAGGGCGGGCTTTGCCTGGGATGCCCCGTATGCACCTACCCCAACTGCGGCTTTGGCAAATAATCCAGCTTCGACGGGAGGCGATGGCGATGGAAACCCTGGAAAGCGCCCTGGCGCTGATGCTTTCGCAGGCGCAGACAGTGCGGGAAACGGAGGATGTTTCCCTGTCCGCAGCCCTTGGGCGGGTGGCGGCGCAGGTCGTGCTGGCTCCCGTGCAGGCGCCGCCCTTTGACCGCTCCCCTCTGGACGGCTACTGCCTGCACAGCGGCGACATTGCCGCCGCATCCCCCGAAAGCCCCGCCCGGCTGAGCGTGGTGGGCGAAGCCTGCGCGGGCTGCACCGAGCGCTTCCATGTGCCGGAGGGCTGCGCGCTGCGGGTGATGACCGGCGCGCCCGTGCCGCCGGAGTGCGACTGCGTGGTGCGCCAGGAGGACACCGACGAGGGCATGAACACCGTACGGGTGTTCCGCCCCGTGGGGCACGGAAAGAATGTGTGCTATGCCGGCGAGGATGTGGCCCGGGGGGACTGCGTGCTGCACCGGGGTGAGGCTGTCACTGCCGCGCACATCGGTGTGCTGGCCAGCCTGGGCGTAACCCGGGTAACGGTGTACCGCCGGGTTCGCGCGGTGCTGCTGTCCACCGGGGACGAGCTGGTGCAGCCCGGGCAGCCGCTGACCTACGGGCAGATTTACGACGCAAACCGCGCGGTGCTGACGGCACGTCTGGCCGAACTGGGCGTCGAGGCTATGGCGCTGGACAGCGCCGCGGACGAGCCGGAAACGGTGGCTCGTCTGCTGGAGGAAGCGGCACGAAGCGCGGATGTGCTGATCACCACGGGGGGCGTGTCCGTGGGCAAAAAGGACATCATGCACCGGGTGCTGCCCTGCATGGGCGCCCGGCGGCTGTTCTGGAAGGTGGCCATGAAGCCCGGCAGCCCGCTATTGTGCGGGGTGTATCAGGATAGGCTGATGATCTGCCTGTCCGGCAATCCCTTCGCGGCGCTGGCATGCTTTGAGGTGTTTGCCTCACCCGTGCTTCGCAAGCTGGCGGGACAGACAGAAGTATCCCTGCGCCGCGGAAAAGGGCGGCTGACGGGTGGCTTTCCCAAGGCCAGCCCGGGCCGCAGGCTGATCCGCGCCCGCTGCGAGGGAGACTGTGTGCACCTGACGGGGAGCAACCATTCCAGCGGCTCGCTGTTCTCCATGATCGGCTGCAACTGCCTGATCGACATTCCCGCGGGCAGCGGCCCGCTGCAGGAGGGGGACGAGGTGGAGGTGATCCTGCTGTGATTGAGAAGCTGACACACTTTGACGCGGGCGGGCAGGCCACGATGGTGGACGTGACGGATAAATCCCCCACCCGGCGCACAGCCATTGCGAAGGGACGCATCCGCCTCAGCCCCGACGCCATGCGCGCCGTGCTGGAGGGCACCGCCGGCAAGGGCGATGTGCTGGGCGTGGCGCGGATTGCGGGCATCATGGGGGCCAAGCGCACGGGCGAATTGATTCCCCTGTGCCATCCCCTGGGGCTGGACAAATGCGCCATCGACTTTCATACCGACGAGGAAGCATGCGAGATCGAGGCCATCTGCACCGCCAGCCTGACGGGCAAAACCGGGGTGGAGATGGAGGCGCTTACCGGGGTGAGTGTGGCGCTTCTGACCATCTATGACATGTGCAAGGCCATCGACAAGCGCATGGAAATCACCGGCATTCATCTGGCGAAGAAAACCGGCGGGAAGAGCGGCGTGTTTATCAACGACCCCGCCCTTGAGGAAGCGTCTGGAGAGGATGACGCCCATGCGTGACCTGTGCGGCCGGGAAATCGACTATGTGCGGGTGTCCATCACCGACCGGTGCAACCTGCGCTGCGTGTACTGCATGCCTGAGAAGGGCGTGGCCTCCATGCGCCACGGGGACGTGCTGACCTACGAGGAAATTGTGCGGACGGTGCGCGCCCTGGCCTCCCTGGGCATTCGCCATGTGCGGGTCACCGGCGGCGAGCCCATGGCCCGGCGGGGTTGCCTTGACCTGGTGGAGCGCATCCACGTTATTCCCGGCATTGAAACGGTATCCATGACCACCAACGGGCTGCTGCTGGCCGGCCGGGTGGCCTGGGCCCGAGAGGCGGGGCTGGACGCGCTGAACATCAGTCTGGACACCCTCGATCCCGACGCTTACCGGCGCATCACCCGGGGCGGCGATGTGGCCCAGGTGCTTCAGACCATGGACGAGGCGCTGTCCCTGGGCATGCGGGTGAAGGTCAACGCCGTGCCTGTGCGGGGCCTGAACGAGGACGGGCTGACGGCCCTGGCAGCCCTGGCCCGGGAGCACCCGATCCAGGTGCGCTTCATTGAACTGATGCCCCTGGGCTGCGGCGCGGCGCTGGAGCCCATTCCCTCGGATGAGATTGTGTCCCGGATGACCTCCGCCTTCGGCCCCATGCAGCCGGATGCGCAGTGCCATGGTTTCGGCCCGGCTCAGTATTTCCGCCCGGAGGGCTTTGCGGGCTCCATCGGGGTCATCAGCCCCATGAGCCACGCCTTCTGCGGCCGGTGCAACCGGGTGCGGCTGACAGCGGACGGCTTCCTGAAATTGTGCCTGAACCACACCGCGGGGTTGGATGTGCGATCGCTTTTGCGCAGCGGCGCGGAGGATTCTGCCCTTCTGGATGCGCTTCGGGAGGCCATATTGCGCAAGCCCCTGAGCCACGGCTTTACGGAAGCCATCGGCGATCGGGAAAGCCGCCGGATGAATCAGATAGGAGGATGACCCATGGGCAAGGTTATTGCGGTTTGCACAAGCGAGCGGCGCGGCATCCAGAAAACGGATGTGGGCGGCGGCTATTTCTCAAAGGACTGGGGCATTGACGGCGACGCCCATGCCGGGCACTGGCACCGCCAGGTGAGCCTGCTGAGCGCCGACAAAATCGACGCATTCAACCAGAAGGGCGCAGGGGTGATTCCCGGCGCGTTTGGTGAAAACCTGGTGGTGGAGGGCTTCGATTTCCGCGCCCTGCCGGTGGGCACGCTGCTGCGCTGCGGCGACGTTCTGCTGGAAATGACGCAAATCGGCAAGGAATGCCACAGCCACTGCGAGATCTACAAAAAGATGGGCGACTGCATCATGCCCCGGGAGGGTGTGTTTGCCCGGGTGCTGGAGCCGGGGGAAATCCATGTGGGCGACGAGATGACCATTGAGCCGCGCCGGACGCCCCGCCCCTGGCAGGCGGCGGTGATTACCCTTTCGGACAAGGGCGCCCGGGGCGAGCGCAAGGACGAAAGCGGCCCGGCCATCGCCAGGCGCCTGACGGACAGCGGCTATGAAGTGGTGGAGCAGCTGCTCCTGGCCGACGAGCAGGCCCCGCTGAAGGCCGCGCTGATCCGCCTGTGTGACCAGCGGCAGCTGGACTTGATTCTAACCACCGGCGGCACGGGCTTCTCCCCCAGGGACACCACCCCCGAGGCCACATTGCAGGTGGCCACCCGGCAGGCTCCGGGCATTGCCGAGGCCATCCGCGCCGCCAGCATGCAATACACCCGCCACGCCATGCTTTCCCGGGGCGTCAGCGTCATTCGCGGCAAAACGCTGATCATTAACCTTCCCGGCAGCCCCAAGGCCTGTATGGAAAGTATGGACGTCTTTATGGACGTGATTCCCCACGCCATGGGCCTGCTCCGCAGCGAGGTGCAGGACTGCGCCAGAACCTGACGCTCTCCGGGGCCTCCGGCGCGTTTCTTCCGCCGGAAGCCCCGCCCTTTCTTTGGAATGGCTCCTGCCTTTTTCACGCATGCCCGCGCGGCGCGTAAAGTCGCGCCGGGGTAATCATTTCCCTGAAACAGGGGAAAAGGAGTGGTTCCCTATGAAGAAACTGGCATGCCTGCTGCTGGCCATCCTGATGACCGGCACGCTGCTCCCCGCCATGGCCGAGCAGCAGACCACGGAGCTGGTCGTGTTCGCGGCCGCCTCCATGACCGAAACGCTCACCCAGATCAAGGCGCTCTACGAAGCGGCCCATCCTGATGTGAGCATCGTGTGCAACTTTGATTCCTCCGGTACGCTGAAAACCCAGATTCAGGAGGGCGCTGCCTGCGACCTGTTCATCTCCGCCGGCCAGAAGCAGATGAACCAGCTGGACATCACCGCCGACCCCGCCGTGAACGCCGACGGCCTTGATTTCGTGGCCGAGGGGCTTCGCATCAATCTCCTGGAAAACAAGGTTACCCTTGTCGTGCCAGAAGGCAACCCCAAGGGCATCACCGGCTTTGATCAGCTGGCAGAGTTGCTGGCCTCCGGCAACGTGCTGCTGGCCATGGGCAACAGCGATGTGCCCGTGGGACAGTACACCCAGAAGATTCTTACCTTCTACGGCCTGGACGAGCAGGCGCTGGCCTCCGCCGGCGTGCTGACCTACGGCACCAACGTGAAGGAAGTGACCACCCAGGTGGCCGAAATGTCGGTGGACTGCGGCGTGATCTACGCCACGGACGCCTTCAGCGCCGGCCTGACGGTGGTGGACTGCGCGACCCCCGACATGTGCGGCCAGGTGATTTACCCCGCCGCGGTGCTCAAGACGGCCGACCAGCCCGAGATCGCCCGGGATTTCCTCAACTTCCTGACGGGCGAGGAAGCCATGGCTGTCTTTGAAAGCGTAGGCTTCTCTTCCGCGGTGGCGAAATAAGCCTCCATCTTCCAGGGGAACGTCGCGCCCTGCGGCCCGGCGTTCCCCCATTTTGCCATCAAGGAGGACGTTATGGACTGGTTTCCGCTGTGGAATTCCCTGCGCATTGCGGCCATCAGCAGCGTCATCGTGTTTTTCAGCGGCATCCTGGCCGCGTACTATGCCTCGCGCCTGCCGCGGGGAATCAAGGGCGCGCTGGACGTGGTGCTGACGCTGCCCATGGTGCTTCCGCCCACGGTGTGCGGCTGGTTTCTGCTGATGATCTTCGGGCTGAAACGCCCCCTGGGCATCGCGCTGATGCAGCTGGGCATCAAATTCGTGATGACCTGGCAGGGTGGGGTGTTGGCCTCGGTGGTGGTTTCCTTTCCGCTGATGTACCGCACAGCCCGGGGAGCCTTTGAGAGCTTCGACGCCTCCCTGGCGGAGGCGGGCGCAACCCTGGGGCTGTCCGGCACCTATATCTTCTGGCGCATCCGCATGCCCGCCTGCCGGCAGGGGATCCTGGCCGGGGCGGTGCTGGCCTTTGCCCGGGCCCTGGGGGAATACGGCGCGACAAGCATGCTCATCGGCTATACCCCCGGACGCACGGCCACCATTTCCACCACGGTATATCAGCTATGGCGCACAGGCGACGAGTC
>CAMDVP010000034.1 GCA_945877525.1 uncultured Clostridia bacterium
GGCAAGCCCTGTCAGCGGGCGCAGGCCATGGCTTCGGCCAAATCCGCGATGCGCCCGGCAGCGCCCCGGGGCAGACGCTCCCTCTGGCTGCGCGCCATGGCCGCAGCCTCTCCACCCTCCGTCAGGCGAGACAGGATGGGGAGCAGCTCCTTTTCCGGATTGTTCAGGGCCAGGCTCATGCCGCGGGAGGTGAAATACCGCCGGTTCAGCGTCTCGCACCCGGGAATGGGCGCCATGTGCACAAGCGGCACCCCGGCGCAGGCCGCCTCGGTGGAGGACAGCCCGCCGGGCTTGGTCAAATAGACATCGCAGGCCTGCATGTACAGCGCCATCTGATCCGTCTGCCCCAGGATGCGGAAGTCGTTTCCGTATCCGGCAGTCAGCTCGTCCCGCAAGCGCCCGTTGCTGCCGCAAACGATGACAGCCCGCCATGTTCCGCCGCAGGCATGCAGCCTGCGCGCAATGGCGCCAATCTGGCTCGCGCCCATGCTGCCCCCGGAGATGAGCGCCAGCCTGCCTGTCTCCTCCAGCCCCAGCAGGCGCCTGGCCTCGGCGCGGGACACGTCCGTCTCGAAGGCGGAGGATACCGGGATGCCCAGGGGCTGCAGGCGGGCACGGGGCAGGCCCCGGCGAATGAAGTCCCCTGCCAGGTCCGCGGCGGGAATGACGTAGGCATCGCAGTCGGTTTCCTCGGTGAAGGGGATGCATACATAGTCTGTGGCAATGAAGATGCAGGGCGGCACGGCCATGCCCCGCCGCTTCATCTGGGTGATGATTTCCGCGGGAAACAGATGGGTACAGAGCATCACGTCGCAGGGATGCGCCTCCAGCTCCTGCCGGAGCAGGCGCGCCATGCCGCTGTTGACATGGTACACCGGCGAGCGGAAGGGCAGGCGGCGGTAGGCGTTGCCCAGGGAATATGCCGCGCCGAACAGGTCGGGGGCGCGCTGGGCCATGGCCACATAGGTGATGTCGATGCGCCGGGCCAGGGCGTCGCTGTGCAGGGTATAGGGGTTCAGCACCCGGGCGCGGTGGCCCCGGCGCTCCAGCTCCTCCTGCAGGGCCCGGGCGGCGGCGTTATGCCCTCCGCCGGTGCCGCAGGTCATGATCAGAGCGTCCACAGCCACTTCACCCTCGCTTTCACCCGGGCCTCACGGCTGACATGCAGCCGCATGCAGATCACCGCCGCAATAATGGTAAAGCCCATCCGCATCCCGGGCAGCACGGGCAGCAGCCACATCACCGCCGTGGTGACCAGATAGGTCACAATGGTGCAGGCAAAATTCGGCGTCACCCGGATGACCGCCGCAAAGAGGATGAACACCGCCGCCAGGGCCATCACCGGCCGGAGCTCGGGAAACAGACCCATCAGTACGCCAAAGCTGGTGGCAATGCCCTTGCCTCCGTGAAAATGAAAGAACACCGGCAGCACATGGCCCACCACCGGCGCGGCCAGCACCAGCGCCAGGGGCCACGCGGGGGGAAACGGCCGCCGGCAGTAGAAAAACACGGGAAGGAAGCCCTTGGCCAGGTCGCCCAGCAGGGTCATCACGCCGCACCAGAAGCCTCCCAGGGCGAAGGCGTTGAATGCGCCGGGATTCTGATCCTCCGCGCGGCTGAGCGCCTCCTCCCTGCGCAGCAGGCGGGCGGACACGCGGGCATAGAGCACGCTGCCGGACAGGTAGCCGAAAAGCACATACAGCGCCGTGCGCATGGACGGCCCTCCTTTCGTATGGGGGTAAAATGGGAGATTCGGGTCGGTCAAATCACCTGACGTTCCGCAGACACGAGCCGTTTTTGACAAAGTAGTCCACGCCGCTCCACAGGGTGATGACCAGCACCCACACCGTGAGGATAATGCTGACGGGATGGCGCAGCGCCGGCTGGTGGGAGAGCATCATCCACAGAATCAGCACGATCTGGCTGACGGTTTTGATTTTCCCCAGCCTGCCCGCGGCAATCACCCTGCCCTGGCCCACGGCCACCATGCGCAGCCCGTCCACGCACAGTTCCCGCGCCAGGATCACCACCACCATCCATGCCGGCATCACGCCGTGCTGGATGAGCATGATCAGCGCGCTGAGCACCAGGAGCTTATCCGCCACCGGATCAACGAATTTGCCGAAATCGGTGACGATGTGATGCTTCCGGGCAATGTAGCCGTCCAGGAAGTCAGTAAAGGTCGCCGCGGCAAACACCAGCGCCGAAAGCACGTTGCATACCGGCGTGCCTGGATACATCAGCGCCACCACCACGGGGATGAGCGCCATACGGGCAACGGAGAGCTTGTTGGGCAGATTCATAGCATTTCTCCCGTCAGGTCATAGGTCTTGGCGGAGGTGATCTTCACCTGCACAAAGCTGCCGATTTCCGGGCTTTCCTTGCCGGTAAAGACAATCTCGCCGTCGGTTTCCGGGGCCTCGAACTGGGAGCGCCCCAGCAGGAAGCCGTCGTCGCTGCGGTCGGTCACCAGCACCTTCTCCACCGTGCCCACCCGCAGGCGATTGCGCCTGAGGGAAATGCGGGCCTGCAGGGTCATCAGGCGGTCGAGGCGCTCCTGCTTGATTTCCTCGGGAATCTGGTCGGGCATGCGGGCAGCCGGCGTGTCCTCCTCCGCGGAATAGGCGAAGGCCCCCAGCCGGTCGAACTCAGCCTCCTCCACAAAGTCCAGCAGCTCCCGGAACTGCGCCTCCGTTTCCCCGGGGAAGCCCACGATGATGGAGGTGCGCAGGGCAAAGCCGCGCTCCCTTGCCAGGCGCAGGCAGCGGCGGATGTCGGAGGAATCCCCCCGGCGGTGCATGCGGCGGAGAATGTCGTCGTTGATGTGCTGGATGGGCAGGTCAAGGTATTTGCAGATGTTGTCGTGGGCGGCCATCACGTCCAGCAGGCGCTGATCGGTTTCGTCCGGGTAGCAGTAGAGTACCCGCAGCCAGTCTACCCCGGGGATGGCTGCGGCCTTCTCCATCAATTCGGGCAGGGCGGAATGCTCCTGCCAGTCGGTGCCGTAGCGGGTGGTATCCTGGGCCACGAGGATGTGCTCCCGAACGCCCTGCCCCGCCAGACGGCGGACTTCCTCCAGAATTTCCTTTTCTCCCCGGGAGCGGTAGTGCCCGCGGATCAGGGGAATGGCGCAGAAGGTGCAGCGGTTGTTGCACCCGTCGCCAATGCGGGTGTAGGCTGTGTAGCCGGGGGTGGTCAGCACCCGGTCCTGCTCAAAGAAATCGAATTTTTCCTGGCAGAGGGACTGCTTCTGCCCCTGCAGGGCGGTTTCAATGGCGTCGGCCAGACGCTCGTACTGGTTCACGCCCATGAGCAGGTCAATCTCGGGAATTTCCTCCAGCAGGCTCTTTTCGTAGCGCTGGGCCAGACAGCCCGTCACCACCAGCAGGCGGCAGCGTCCCGTCTTTTTGTATTCGGCCATCTCCAGAATCGCGTCGATGGATTCCTCCTTGGCGGACTCGATAAAGCCGCAGGTGTTCACCATCAGCACATCCGCCTCGGCAGGGTCGCCGGTAAATTCGTACCCCCTGTCCCGCAACAGGCCCAGCGCGGTTTCGGAGTCCACACGGTTCTTGTTGCAGCCAAGGGAAATCATGCCAACCTTCAAGCTCATGCGTTGTTCCTTCCTGCCGGGCCAGCAGGGCCCCGGCACGCTCATTGTAGCACGTTTTCCACCGTTTGAAAAGCATTGACAGCCCCTTTGTCCGGCGGATATACTGGAGGACGGGAAAGGGGGCGGTTTCATGGGGCGGACGGCGGCGCTGATCCTTGTGGCGCTGTGCCTCGCCATGCCCTGCCTGGCGGAGCCTGCCACGCCCTATCCTGCGGATACCATGCTGTATTATCCCCAGCTGACCGCGCCCCAGCAGCAGCTGTTCGACCTGATCTACCATGTGGTGCTTCGGGGCATGGAGCGCATCGAGCTGCCCGAGGGCACAAGCTATGACGACGCCCGGGCCGCCATGGAGGCGGTGCGGCTGGACTGCCCGGAACTGTGCGCCCTGAGCGTTGGAGCGTACAGCATCGGCTATACGGCGGATCAGCCGGAGCAGGCCGTGGCCATTGTGCCCCAGTACTGCATGGACGCATCCTGCCAGAGCGAGCTGGTTCATCTGGCGCGCTGCCTGGCTGCCGGGGCGCAGGGGGACGACTTCACCCGGGAATGGTATTTCCACGACCTGCTGTGCCGCACCGCCACCTATGACCTTGAGGCTTCTGCGCCGCACTCTGCCTGGGGTGCGCTGGTGGAGGGCAGGGCGGTTTGCGACGGCTATGCCCGGGCCATGACGCTTCTGTGCCGCCTGGCGGGCATCCGCTGCGGCATGGTATCGGGCATATCGGTCACCGCAAAGGGGACAAACGCGCACGCGTGGAACATCCTGTGCATCGACGGCGTGTGGACGCAGCTGGACGCCACCTTCGACGACCTGGACAGCGGAAATTTCAATTCATATTTTTATTTTAACCTGACTGACGAAATGATAAGTATCAACCACACGCCGAGAAACGGCTGGGCGCTGCCTGCCTGCACCGACATGGTGGCAAACTGGCACCTCCGCCGCCGCGCCCTGGCGCAAAGCCTGGAGGAGGCGGAAGCGCAGATGATGAACGGCCTGCGCAGCCTTGCCCTGGGAGCGGCCAGCTTCAGCCTGCGCCTGGCACGGGAGGAGGACTACCTGGCCTTGTGGGAGGATCTGACCCTGTGGGGCGAGCGCTACAACGGCGCCTGCCTGCCCGGCGAGGAGCTGCCGGGGGAATTGCAGATCTATTACTGCGACGAGCAGCAAAGCATGGTCATAGGGCTTGAAGAACCAAGCCCGTAGGGGAAATCCTGCCTAAAAAACCAGACGGAATGCCAGGGCGTTTACATTGACTTTATTGTTTTTCTTGTGTATAATAGATGAACCTATTGTGAAAAAACCATAATAGGATAAAAAATAGGAGGGAACAAAGATGAGGAAGGTCGTTTCCATCATCCTGGCGCTGACCATGGCTCTGTCCTGCGTGTCTGCGCTGGCTGAAACTGCTGCCTTCACGCCCGCTGACAGCTACGACGTGGGCGAGCGCGCGTTCAACGCGGGCGAGGTCGTGCTGACCCCCGCCGGCGAGGGCGGCGGCACCATCAACACCGTGCGTTACGCAGGTGAAGAGGGCAAGGACTATACCGACGAGAAGGTGTACACCCTGGTGGATACCCTGGGCGGCACCAACGGCATGGACTGGAACCCCCACACCTGGGAAACCAATGACGACAACACCGTGCTGAGCATGATGACCATTGGCTTCTACGGCTTCTACCTGAACGAGAACAAGGACGGCTATGCCATCCTGCCTGAAATGGCCGCGGATTATCCCGTGGACGTGACGAGCGAGTATGTGGGCCAGTTCGGCGTGGCTGAAGGCGAAACCGCCAAGGCATGGCGTATCGCCCTGAACCCCGACGCCTGCTGGGAGAACGGCGAGAAGATCACCGCCGACGACTACATCTACTCCATGCAGCAGCAGCTGAACCCCAAGATGCTCAACCGCCGCGCCGACAGCTACTATGCCGGCGACATGGTGCTTGTCAATGCGAAGAACTACCTCTACGCCGGCAAGACCACCTATGACCTGATCACCGAGGCTCCCGCCGACCTGCTGGCCGCCGGCGAGAAAGTGTATCTGGACATGGACTTCTGGGGCTGCGTGGGCGCTCTGGACGCTGAGGGCAACGCCGCTGAGAAGTACATCTCCATCAATGACGACACCATGTACCGCGACACGTCCGTCAAAGACGAGACTGCCGACGAAGCCTGGGTGTCCGCCAAGTATCTGTATGACAACTATCTGGCTGCCGGCGCTCCCTACGAGGCCTATGCCAGCCAGTACCTGTACACCGCCTCCATCGCCGAGGGCGCGACCTGGGACGAGGTTGGCCTGAAGAAGATCGATGACTACACCATCGACCTGATCCTGGAGCGCCCCGTGCAGGAAGCCACCTTCTATATGCCCTACAACCTGTCCGGCACCTGGCTGGTCTACAAGCCCCTGTACGAGGCCTGCAAGACCTTCTATGATGCCGACGGCAAGGCTGTGGACAACGAGGAAGCCGCTGCCACCGTGTCCACCGACTACTGCACCACCGTGGAGAAGTCCGTCAGCTACGGCCCCTACAAGATCTCTTACTTCGAGATGGACAAGCAGATCAAGTTCGACCGCAACGAGAACTGGTACGGCTACCACGACGGCAAGCATCTGGGCATGTACCAGACCGACATCTATCAGATCAACATCATCAAGGAACAGGCGACCGAGCTGATGGCCTTCCTGGCCGGCGAGATTGACTCCGTGGGTCTGACCGCCGCCGACATGGCCACCTATGCCTCCAGCCAGTACATCAAGTACACTCCCCAGTCCTACACCACCAAGGTGTCCTTCAACACCGACTATGAGAAGCTGCTGTCCCGCGGCACGGGCAGCCAGATTCTGGTGGTGGACGAATTCCGCAAGGCCTTCGCCCTGGCCCTGGACCGCGCTGAGTTTGCCGCTTCCTACACCGCCGCTGGCGCTGCCGGCCTCGGCCTGCTGAACTACATGTACGTCTACAACCCCTTCACCGGCGAGACTTATCGCGACAGCGACTATGCCAAGGCCGGCCTGGTCGAGCTGTACGGCCTGACCTGGGGCGAGGGCGGCGACTACGCCACCCTGGACGAGGCCTATGACGCCATGACCGGTTACGACATGGACGCCGCCAAGGAACTGATGAAGGTTGCCTACGACAAGGCCGTGGCTGCCCAGATCTACGACGGCACCTCCCCCATCGAAATCGAGTTCCGCGTCTATTCCAACGACACCACCTATGTGCAGATGTTCACCTACTTCGACACCCAGCTGCAGAAGGCCTGCGAGGGCTCCGGCTTCGAGGGCAAGGTGTCCCTGAAGATGACCGTCGACCCCGACTACTATGAGACCAACTACTCCGGCGGTGCGGACGTGATCTTCACCACCTGGGGCGGCTCTGCCATGGCTCCCTTCGGCGTGATGAACCAGTGCTACACCGACGCCTACGACGGCTCCGGCAACCAGATGGAGTATGGCTTCAACACCGAGGAGATCGCCCTGACCATCGTGGTCAACGGCGAGGAAATCACCGCTTCCCTGCACGACTGGTCCGACTGGGTTGGCTCCACTGACGTGCCTGCCCTGGACGAGAAGCTCGGCGTCATGGGCGATTACAGCTATGAGACCCGCTGCGGCTTCCTGGCTGCCATCGAGAAGTGCTTCCTGAGCTACTACACCACCACCCCCATGTACTATCGTCAGAGCGCGTCCCTGATCTCCCAGAAGAT
This sequence comes from uncultured Clostridia bacterium, assembly GCA_945877525.1. Lineage (GTDB taxonomy): Bacteria > Bacillota > Clostridia > Christensenellales > Aristaeellaceae > UBA11524. Next base: position 7,332 of record CAMDVP010000034.1, read on the forward strand.
CAACTACGCCACCGACCGGTATGACAACATCGTGGGCTTCGGCGGTATGGAATTCACCACCTACAACTACGACGACGCCGCCTGGGCGGAGTACGTGGCTTCCGGTGAGCTGAAGTACTAATTGAATCCAGGCACGACCAACGCCGCTTATCCTCTCCGGAGGGCGGCACGGGCACGGGGCTTTTGGCCCCGTGCCCGTCGTGCGGTTTTTCCGGCACCTGAAAAAGCGCCGGGCGTGGGGCGCATCCGCCGCGCCAACCCTGTATGCCATTGCTGATACCATCCCGCGACACACCGGAAACAGCTCCCCCTGATGCAGGCGGACGGCCGGTCAGGGCAACCGATAGCGGGAAAAAATGAACTGCCGGGGGGAGATTGGATGACCAAATATGTAATCAAACGTATCCTGCTCATGTTCCTGACGTTGTTCGTCATCATGACCATGTGCTTTGTGCTGATCAAGCTGCTGCCCCTGCCCGCCGTGCGCGAGATGGGCCGCGACGTCAACCTCATCATGGCCAAGCGTGAGCAGATGGGCTACAACAAGCCCATCATGGTGCAGTATTTCCTGTTCTGGAAGAGCATCGTCACCGCGTGGGACTGGGGCGTGGGCGAGCAGATGTACGAGGGCCTTTCCGTATGGAACGTGCTCATTAACAAGCTGCCCTACACCGTGCTGGTGAACCTGTATTCCATCCTCATTGCCATTCCTCTGGGCCTGATGCTGGGCATCTACGCCGCGCTGAAGAAAAACCGGTGGCAGGACCACCTGATCTCCACGCTGGTGGTGGTGTTCATCTCCGTGCCCAGTTATGTATACGCCTTCCTGGTGCAGTATCTGTTCTGCTTCAGGCTGGGCTGGTTCCCCCTGACGCTGGAATCGCTGGACAACGCGTCCCTTTTCAGCGCGAAAATGTTCCGCTCCATGTTCCCGGCGATCATGTCCCTGGGCTTCGGCGTGGTGGCGGGCCTGACCCGCTACACCCGCGCCGAGCTGAGCGAGGTGCTCACCGGCGACTACATGCTTCTGGCCCGCACCAAGGGCCTCACCAAGGCGCAGGCCATTTCCCGCCACGCCCTGCGCAACGCTATGGTGGTCATCCTGCCCATGATTATCGGTGAGTTCATCGGAATTCTGGGCGGCTCGCTGATTATCGAAAATATCTTCGCCATCCCGGGCATCGGCAACTTGTATATTTCCTCCATCAATGTGCGTGACTACAACTTCTTCATGGCCCTGACGGTGTTCTACACCTTCATCGGCCTGGCCAGCGGCATCATCATTGACATCAGCTACGGATTCATTGATCCGAGAATCAGAATGGGGTCGAAGAAATGATGGAAGAAAGAAATTTGATGAACATCCCCGAGGAAAAGTTCACCTTTGCCCAGCGGGACGCCCGGATCCACGACACCAAGCTGGAAACCAAGCCCATCGGCTATTTCAAGGACGCATGGCTCCGCTTCAAGAAGAACAAGAGCGCCGTGGTGGCCTTCTCCCTGATTGTCATCCTGCTGCTGTTTGCCATCATTGTGCCCTTTGTGTCCCACTATGACGTGAGCTTCCGCGACGGCTTCTACAAGACCGTGCTGCCCAAGAACAACTTTTTCGCGCAGTTCGGCATTTGGGACGGCTGCACCAAGAAGCAGGAATCCCAGGGCGGCTATGACTACCTGCACGCCATCGGCCAGGAAACCGGGCGCACCGTGGTGGTGAAGGACATCGACCACACCGTGGACGCCAACGGCCTGCCCTACTACACCATGAAGGTGGACAGCTACGCCATGGTGGGCTTCACCTATGCCAACCTGAGCGAAAAGGATTACAACGCCCTGATGGATTATCAGGATCAGACCGGCGTGCAGGTGATTTACCCCCTGCAGCAGACCCACAAGACCAACTACGTTATGGGCAATGCCGGCGCGAACTTCTGGTACAAGCTGAAAAACGAGGACGCCACCTCCGCGGGCGAGGCGGTGTATGACGAAAACGGAAACTACATTCCCAACTACATCACCAGCGAAAACAAGGAGCAGGCCAACTACCGCTCCCTGCGCATCGAGGGGGACAACGGCGGCGAGGACGGCAACACCTGGTACGTCTACGCCCAGAAGAACCAGTCCGGCTACAAGGTGCGCGTGGACTACTTTGAGTATTTCCGCTACAAGAACGGTGTGGAGCCGGAATTCTATTTCGGCACCAACATCTATGGTCAGGACATCTTCACCTGCCTGGCGGCGGGCGCGCGGCTGTCCTTCCTGCTGGCCTTCAGCGTGTCGCTGGTCAACTTCCTCATCGGCGCGTGCTACGGCGCCATTGAGGGCTACTACGGCGGCGCGATTGATATCATCATGGAGCGCATCTCCGACATTCTGAACTCCGTACCCTTCATCGTGGTTGCCACCCTGTTCCAGATGCACCTGGCCAACAAGGTGGGTGTGCTGCCCTGCCTGCTGTTCGCCTTTGTGCTGACGGGCTGGGTCGGCATGGCGGCCCGCGTGCGCATGCAGTTCTACCGCTTCAAGGGTCAGGAGTATGTGCTGGCCGCCCGTACCCTGGGCGCCAGCGACGCGCGGCTGATTTTCAAGCACATCTTCCCCAATTCTCTGGGTACCATCATCACCGGCTCGGTGCTGGCCATCCCCGGCGTGATTTTCTCCGAGTCCATGCTGAGCTACCTGGGCATCGTCAACCTGGAAACCTCTTCCCTGACCTCCATCGGCACCATGCTGTCCAACGGCCAGGGCTACCTGAGCACCTTCCCCCACATCATTCTGTTCCCTGCGCTGTTCATCTCCATTCTGGAGATTTCCTTCAACCTCTTCGGCAACGGCCTGCGGGACGCCTTCAATCCTTCGTTGAGAGGAGCGGATGAGTAACATGGCAAAGCTTGAGGTTCGTCATCTGACCATCTCCTTCCGCACGAACAACGGCGCCGTCCGCGCCGTGCGGGACATTTCCTTCGACCTCAATGAGGGAGAAACCCTTGCCATTGCCGGCGAGTCCGGCTCCGGCAAGTCCGTCACCACCCGCGCCGTCATGGGCATTCTGGCGGGCAACGCCATGGTGGAAAGCGGCGAAATCATCTACGACGGCAAGGATCTGCTGAAGATCCCCGAGGAGGATTTCCACACCCTGCGCGGCCACAAGCTGTCCATGGTGTTCCAGGATCCCCTTTCCGCGCTGAACCCCATCATGCGCATCGGCAAGCAGCTGACTGAGGCCATGATCCTCAACAACAAGGAGCGCCGCCGCGACGGCCGCGCCCGCTTCAACAGCATGCTGCAGCTGCTGGAAAAGACCATCGCCGCCGCCCGGAAGCAGGAGGGCGAGGCTGGCGATGTGCAGGCCCAGACCCATGAAAAGTGCCAGACCTTCAACAGCTTTGTAGACACCGGCGTGAAGCTGGACTTTGCCTATCAGGCGGCGCTGGAGGCCTGCGTGGAATCCCGCGACCTGTGTGAGGAAATGCTCCAGGAGCTGCCCCGCAAGGAGTTTAAGCGCGTTCGCGAGCTGTCCGGCCAGCTGAAGAAGGCTCTCAAGGGCGTGAACAACGATTTCGTGATTCCCGCGGACGACCAGTCCTTCGCGGCCCTTGCTGCGGAGGTGGTCAGCCTGTCTCACGGCTGTACCGCCCACCAGGCCGACGCGCTGCAGGAAAAAGCCGCCCGGCTTTCCCAGCTGCTGCAGGAGGCCACGCAGAAGGATGCGCCCAACTTCTTCTGCATTGGCTATGTGCTTCACAAGGGTGGTACGGTGGATCCCCGCAAGGAAAGCGTGGAGAAGATCAACCAGGACGCCCGCGCAGCCCTGGATGAGGGCTTCATGAACGACTTCCTGCAGGACGTGCGCAAGGCCATCCGTTATTCCGAGCAGTGCGCCAATCAGGAAAAACGCGGCGCCATTGCCGCCCTGGAAAAGGAACTGCCCGTGTTCCAGGAAGAGCACCTGGACGAAGGCCGCTGCAAGGCTGCCGCCAACCGCGCCGCCGCCGCCGTGGAGAAGGCCATCGACCGTCTGGCCCTGGAGAAGGACAGCCAGTCCTATGTGTTCAAGAGCAGCATGATGGCCTATATCGACCGCTACTTCAAGAGCCTGACCCACAACCCCAGGGAGGAGAAGCGCTTCAAGAAGGATACGGCGAAGTTCGAGGCCCTGCGTGCCAAGGGTAAAATGGCTGCCGCCGTGGTGCCAATGAACCTCATCGACACCGAAAACGCCCGGCAGAACCTGATTCTCACGGTGACCCGGCTGATTGACCACTTCAAGGAGCAGCTGGCCTCTCAAACCGAGGCGGATGATGAGCAGCAGGCCGTGGACATGATCGACTACCTGAAGGCCCGCTCCTCCGAGTATGCCTACCGGCTGACCGAGGGCATGGCCAAGCACCGCGCCATTGAGCTGATGAAGGAAGTGGGCATCCCCGAGCCGGCCAAGCGCTTCCATCAGTATCCCTTCGAGTTCTCCGGCGGCATGCGCCAGCGCATCGTCATTGCCATCGCCCTGTCCGCCAACCCGGATATCCTCATCTGCGACGAGCCTACCACCGCCCTGGACGTGACCATTCAGGCCCAGATTCTGGAACTGATCAACCGCCTGAAGAAGGAGCGCAGGCTGTCGGTTATCTTCATCACCCATGACCTGGGCGTGGTGGCCAACATGGCCGACCGCATCGCCATCATGTATGCGGGCAAGATTGTGGAATACGGCACCGCGGACGATGTGTTCTACGACCCGCGCCATCCCTACACCTGGGCGCTGCTTTCCTCCATGCCCGACCTGGAAACCAAGGAAAAGCTGGAGGCCATCCCCGGAACGCCCCCGAACATGATCCTGCCCCCCAAAGGCGATGCCTTTGCCGCCCGCAACAAATATGCCATGCAGATTGACTTTGAGGAGCAGCCGCCCATGTTCCGCGTGAGCGACACCCATACTGCCGCCACCTGGCTGATGCACTCCAACGCCCCCAAGGTCGAGCCGCCCGCCATCGTGCGTGAGCGCATTGAGCGCATGAAGCGCCGTCAGACCCAGAGCACGAACGAGGGAGGCAAGGTATCGTGAAGCGGATGAAGAAATTTGCAGCCGTCCTGCAGGTCATCGGCATTGTGGCGCTGTGCCTGGGACTGGTGCTGAGCATCTACAACCTGGCCGCCGGGGGAGCCCGGTGGGGCGAAATGTCCGCCCAGCTGGCAAAGAACGGCGTGGGCAGCAGCCTTGTGACCCGCATCCGGTTTGACCGGGCGCTGTATGGCGGCATGAGCGGTGCGACGGACAAAACCCAGTCCACCGGCGTGCGCGCCGCCGCCGTGCAGGAGCGTTTTGCCTTCCTGGCCGACGCGGTGACAGCCCGGGCCGACGAGGTGCAGAAGCAGAAGATTGAGGAAATCTACGCCTTCTATGAGAACGAGTTTGACGCAGCCGCCTATGCCGAGGAATATGAGGCATGGCAGAACAGCGTCGAGCTGCGCCAGATCAACGAGGCCATTACCGCGCTGGACGAGCTGGCCCAGCCCGCCGGAAAGCCCGGCAAAAAGGTGCCCAAGCTCAAAACCGTGTCCTGCCAGGAATTCATGGAGGGATATTACGCTACCCTCAGCGCGGAGCATGGCGAGGAGGCCGGCTCTTACCTGGACTTCCTGCTGACGGTGAAGGAGCTTGTTACCCAGGCCAAGGATGGCGGCGCGGCGGTATCATCTGCCAGCGACTTTGTGCAGGCCAGCTTCGACTACGAGGCCTATCTGCCGGTGCTGGCCCAGGTGCAGGCGGAGGAACGCATTGCCGAGGCCGGCTTCCTGGATGATTTTGCCGCTGTGGCCGAAGCCAAGGCAGCAGGCAGTGCGGCGGACTTCCGCTCGCTGTTTGAAAGCGCCTATGCCACTCTGAACGAAACCTATCCCGAAGATACGCAGCCCGATTATCTGACCTTCCTTCTCTCCCTGCGCGTTCAGCTGGAGAGCGGCGTAACCTTCGATGGCTCCTATGCCGCCATCCGCAAGGGCGTGCAAGCTGCGCAGCAGGAAGCGGCTGCCACTTCCTTCCCCGCCTTCCTGTCCACCTTCAGCCGCAATGTGGTGGGTGATGTGGACAGCGCCGGCAATGTGCCTGCCTTCCGCCTGCTGTGGGCCATCACCGCCCAGAGCATGCTGTTCTGGCTGGCCGGCATTGTGCTGGTCGCCGCGGCCATCATTATCAGGAAGTGCATCAGCACGCTGCTGCTCAAGCGCCTGGAAAAGGCCGGCATTGAGGAGCAGGACGACGTGCTGCTGCGGGTCAACCATCTCAAGCAGTATTTCCGCAGCGGCGACTACGTCAACAAGGCTGTGGACGACGTCAGCTTCTACATCAAGAAGGGCGAGGTTTTCGGTCTGGTAGGCGAGTCCGGCTGTGGCAAGACCACCACCGGCCGCACCATCATCAACCTCTATGATCCTACCGAAGGCGACGTGTACTTCCAGGGCCTGCGCATTTCCTCCACACAGAATGGCCTGCCCGTGCTGATCCGCCAGATGAAGAACGAGGCGGACGGAAGGATCGCAGAGCTGGCCACCGCGCTGAAGGAGCAGTGCGCTGCCCATCCCGAGCAGAAGGACGAGTTGACCCGCGCCTTCAACCAGCAGAAGAAGGAAATTCGTCAAAAGCTCCATGCCGATGTGGAAAAGGCCCGTGAGAACGCCCTGGAATCTTCTGTGGAAAAGAGCAAGTGCGTAGAGAAGTACCGCGAGAAGCGCAAGGCTGAGCTCACCGCGGAGTATGAAGCGGACATGAAGACCCTCACCGGCGAGGCGGCGGAGGATCGCAAGCGCCGCTACGAAACCGAGATGAAGGTGGCTGCCCGGGACAACATTATGACCCGGATGCAGATGATCTTCCAGGATCCTATCGCCTCCATCAACCCCCGCATGACCGTGCGGGAAATCATCGCCGAGGGCCTCATCATCCGCGGCGTGAAGGACAAAAAGTATATCGACGAAAAGGTGTATGAGATGCTGGACCTGGTGGGCCTGGTGCCGGAGCATGCCGACCGCTATCCCCACGAGTTCTCCGGCGGCCAGCGCCAGCGCATCGGCATTGCCCGTGCCATCGCCATGCAGCCTGACCTCATCATCGCCGACGAGCCGATTTCCGCCCTGGACGTGTCCATTCAGGCCCAGGTGATCAACCTGCTCAACGATCTGCGAAACAGGATGGGCCTGACCATTCTGTTCATTGCCCACAACCTGAGCGTGGTGAAGTATTTCTCCGACCGCATCGCCGTGATGTACTTCGGCAGGATTGTGGAAATGGCCACCTCCGACGAGCTGTTCGAGCATCCCCTGCACCCCTACACCAAGTCGCTGCTTTCCGCCATTCCCTATCCCGATCCCCACTATGAGAAGCAGCGCAAGCGCATTGAGTACAACCCCGCCAAATCCCACGACTACTCGGTGGATAAGCCCTCCATGCACGAGATTGTGCCCGGACACTTCATCTACTGCAACGAGGCGGAGCTGGCCCGTTATCAGGAGGAGCTGAAGCAGTGAAGAAGAAACGCCGCTGGGTTGGCTATCTGATCACCGTGCTGATTGCCGCGGCCATGGCTGCGGGGGTGTTCATGAGCCGGGGCGGTCTGACGCTGACGGCCCGGGAAGACATCCTGGGCGCGCTGTGCGACGGCTTCTTCGTGCCTGGCATCATCCTGACCAGCCTGGGGCTTTTGTTCCTGGTGGCCAACGAGGGCTTCTTCGATATCATGAGCTACGGCCTGCACAGCTTTCTGGTGCTGTTCACCCCCCTGCGCAAGGCGGAGAAGCATGAGCATTATTTCGATTACAAGGTGGCCCGGGCTGCCCGCCGCAAAAAGCCCAGCAACATGCTGCTGTGGGTGGGGCTGGCCTTTGTGGCCGCGGCAGGGGTGTGCCTGGCAGGCTATGCCCTGGTTTAACAACAGGAGAGGAGCATTGCCATGAATCGAGCGCTTGAAACGAAAAACGCCCCCGTGGCCATTGGACCCTATTCCCAGGGCATTGCCGCGGGCGGCATGGTGTTTGTCAGCGGACAGCTGCCCATCGTGCCTGAAACGGGCGAACTGCACGCCGGCAGCATCGGTGAGCAGACGGCCCAAAGCCTGCGCAACATCGAGGCCATCCTGGCTGAGGCGGGCTGCACCCTGAAGGATGTGGTCAAGACCACCATCTTCCTCAAGGATTTGGGCGACTTTGCCGAGGTGAACGCCGCCTACGGCAGCTTTTTCCCGGAAAATGCTCCGGCGAGGGCCTGCGTACAGGTAGCGAAGCTGCCCAAGGACGCCCGGGTGGAGATTGAGGCCATCGCAGCCAAGCAAGGCTGAATGGACGATAAACAAAGGAAAAAAGGAGAGAGCACCCCATGAAGCGACTGATTGCCCTGATGCTGTGCCTGATGATGGCCCTGTGCGTTCTGCCTGCCCAGGCCCTGACCCTGGCCGACCCCTTTACCTTCGACCTGAACACCTTCCAGAGCTATTATCCCCAGCTGATCCAGAAGGACGTTGCCTGGGTGAACCAGAATGGCTGGTTGGTGGGTACCGCTGAGGATCTGCCGGATCTCCAGCTGAGCCTGAATGACGCCGGTCAGGTGGAATACATGATGGTGGAGATGAGCTGCCCCATTTCCGAGGCCGGCAATGCCATGGGCGAGGCCTTCGGTATCGTCATTTCCGGCGCGGCCCTGGGCGTGCTGATGTGCGAGGTGACGGATCAGGATGCAGTGAAGGCTGGTGTGCAGGCATTTATGACGGAGCTGGTCGACGTTATTTCCTGCATCACCAACTTTGACGATGCAACGGACGAGGAAAAGCTGGCAGGCATGGGCTCCTACGGCCCCCTGGCTGGACATGTGGGCTGCACGGGTGTGCAGGCCAGCCTGGAGAATGGCACGATTACCCTCGTGTTCGTGTTCGCGCCCAAGGGTACCCAGTTTGAGTGATGAGTGCGCATAACAAGGCGCGGGAGCAATGCTTCCGCGCCTCGGTGTGTCAGAAAAGTGGCTGCGGCCACTTTTTTTGTTGGCAGCTTTGCAGGCAAGGTGATACGGTTCTCGCTTAAAATGATTGCTTTGTTGAAGGCAGAGGTTTCGCGCCTGCGGGTGCGTCCAAATCCCCTTGCTACTATGCTCATTCTAAACGAATATAGGGATGCGGTGCGAAGGATTGCAAAGGGCGACCGCAAAGCCCTTTGCTCGCCTCCGCAGAGGCGAAATCCTTTTGCCGCATACGAAAGAGATGATTTAGAAACAGATTAGTATAAAACGATTGCTTCGCCAAAAGCAGAGGTTTCGCGCCTGCGGGTGCGTCCAAATCCCCTTGCTACTATGCTCATTCTAAACGAATATAGGGATGCGGTGCGAAGGATTGCAAAGGGCGACCGCAAAGCCCTTTGCTCGCCTCCGCAGAGGCGAAATCCTTTTGCCGCATACGAAAGAGATGATTTAG
>CAMDVP010000035.1 GCA_945877525.1 uncultured Clostridia bacterium
CGGCATATCTCAACATATTCGTCCATTCTCCGGCGCATCATGTCCTCGCGGTTCAGCGCCAGTCCGGCCTGATAGAGGAACAGGCCGGTCATGTACAGGGTGTCGTCCCACAACTGCTGCCGGTTTTCGTCATCGGAGGTGATATGCTGCAGTCCGTCCTCCCGGGTGCGGGGCATGGCAGTCATGACCCACTCGGCCCAGTCTGCGATGGGCTGGCGGTATTTCTCCCCGCCCGTTTCCCGATAGATCAGCGTCAGCGCCAGCATGGGAGCGGTGGTGTTCACATTGCGTGGCGGCAGACCCATGGCCAGACGCCGGTCGTACCACGCGCGCATATCGGAAAGCACCTGCTGATTGCCGCTGGCCTTGTACAGCTTGAACATGGCATAAAGCGCCACGCCCTGGGGCCACTCCCAGGTGTCCAGCGTCATGTGATCGTGAATATCCCCGGTGCCCCGGCAGCTTTGCAGGCGGCCCAGAACGCGCTGCGCGATGCTTGCATAGTCTTGGCTCATTTGGCAAACCTCCTTGGTTGATATCTGTATTATAGCAAAACTCCATCCATTATTCAACCGTCTTTTCAAATCAGTTGACCAAAATATGCTCATTTTTGCTTTACTTTTGATCGATTGTATGGTAATATGCTGGTGAAGCAGCAACAGGAGTGGATGATCCTATGCGAAATGTACGTTTATTGGAAATGGAAAAGCTGATTGCGCAGTCCGGCACGATTTCCATGACCGAACTGTGCAAGCGGTTCAACGTGTCAATGAACACGGTGCGCCGGGACGTGGCCGAGCTGAAGCGCCGGGGCGAAATTGAAAAGGTCTATGGTGGCGTGGTGTCGGTGGACAACGCGCCCAAGGCGCTGCGTTCCTTTGAGGAGCGCCAGCAGATTGCCGAGGTCTCCAAGCAGAGCATTTGCCGGCGGGCCGCCGATCTGCTTGCCGACGGAGACACGATTTTCGTGGATTCCGGCACTACCATGGTGCATCTGGCGGACAACCTGGCTGCATTCAGCGAGCTGACCATCGTCACCAACAATCTGGCGCTGGTGCAGCGCGCCATCCCTTATGAAAACCTGCGGGTTATCGTGCTGCCCGGGCAGCTGCGCCGCAAGACCAATTCCCTCACCGGCATGGAAACAGTGCGCTCCCTGCGGCAGTTCAACGTGAAGAAGGCCTTCCTGGCCACCACGGGCACCACTGCCTCCGGCGTGACCAATTCCTCCCCTCAGGAGTATGAGATCAAGCGCTGCGCCCTGGAATGCAGCCAGGTCAGGGTGCTGATGCTCTGCCGGGAGAAGTTTGGCCATGCGGGGCTGATGACCTACGGCCGGTTTGAGGATTTCGACTATGTCGTCACCGACCGTCCCCCGGAGGAGAACTATGTCAACGCCGTGCAGCAGGCCGGCGCCAGGTTGCTGGTGGCAAACGAATAACCTGCTCCGGCCCGTGCCGGAGTGACAAAGGGGTGGGATGGAAGAATGGCTTTGACCAATCTGCGCGAGCTGCTGGCACAGGCGGAGAGGCACAAACGGGCTGTCGGTGCGTTCAACGTATCCAGCATCGAGATGATCTGCGGCGTCGTTCGCGCTGCCGAGGCGCTTCGCACGCCGGTCATCCTGCAGATAGCCGAGTCTCGTCTGGCCACCACGCCCCTGCCCATGCTGGGCCGCGCCATGTACGAGGCGGCAGAGCGCGCCCAGGTGCCCATTGCCCTGCATCTGGACCACGGCAGCTCCATGGCGTGCATCCGTCAGGCCCTCGAATTGGGCTTCACCTCCGTGATGTTCGACGGCTCCGCCCTGCGCATGGAGGACAACATCGCCCGCACCCTGGAGGCCGCCGGGCTGGCCCGAAGCTTCGGCGCGGCCATTGAAGGGGAGATCGGCTCCCTGGGACGCACGGAAAACGGCGAAACTGCCTTTGCCCGCTACACCTGCCCCGAGGACGCCGTGCGATTTGCCCGGGAAACCGGCGTGGACGCCCTGGCCGTGGCCATCGGCAACGCCCACGGCGTGTATGCCGGCACCCCCGCCTTTCATTTTGAGGTGCTGGACGCCATCCGTACCCAGTGTGATACCCCCCTGGTGCTGCACGGAGGCACCGGCTCCAGCGCGGAGAACTTCCGCCGCTGCATTGAAAGCGGCGTACGAAAAATCAATATTGCCACCGCCATCTTCATGGCCTCGGCCCAGGCGGCCAGGTCGGTCAACCAGGACGACTGGTTCGCCATGTCCCGTGCCATAACCGACGCCGTGACCGAGGTGGCAAAGGAGCATATCCGCCTGTTCGGCATCGCATAGAAAGGAGAAACGCCCATGCTTTTCACCAACGAGCCCCGTCCGCTGGACATTATCCCCGTGGGCCGCATCGCCATTGACTTCAACCCCACGGACATGAACCGTCCCCTGTCCCAGAGCGAGCATTTCAACAAATATCTGGGCGGCAGCCCTGCCAATATCGCCGTTGGTATGGCGCGCCTGGGTCGGAAAGTCGGCTTTCTGGGCCGCATCAGCGACGACGCCTTCGGTGACTTTGTCCAGGGCTATTTTGAAAACGAGGGCATCGACGTCAGCCATGTGTTCCGCTGCCAGCACGGCGAAAGTCTGGGCCTGACCTTCACGGAGATTCTCTCCCCCACCCAGTCCAGCATCCTCATGTACCGGGAGGGCGTAGCCGATCTGATGCTCCACCCTGACGATGTGGACGAGGACTACATTGCCTCCAGCCGGTCGCTGCTCATCAGCGGCACCAGCCTGTGTACCAGTCCAACCCGCGAGGCCGCCCTCAAGGCCCTGACCCTGGCGAAAAAGCGGGGCGTAACCGTCATCTTCGACGCGGACTACCGCGCCTATACCTGGAAGAACAAAGATGAAATTTCCATCTACACCAGTCTGGTGGCGGAGAAGAGCGACATCATCCTGGGTTCCCGGGATGAGTTTGACCTGATGGAGCGCCTGCTGGGTCTGGACGGCACCGACCGTGCCAGCGCTACCCACTGGCTGGGACGCGGCGCGAAGCTTCTTGTCATCAAGCACGGCAAGGAGGGCTCCATGGCCTATACCGACAGCGACTGCTGGCAGGTGAAGCCCTTCCCCGTGGCGGCCATGAAGGGCTTTGGCGGCGGCGACGGCTATGCCTCTGCCTGCCTGCACGGACTGATGACCGGCCACAGCCTGCAGGAGTCCCTGGAAATGGGCAGCGCCTCCGCAGCCATGCTGGTGGCCAGCCACGCCTGCTCCCGGGACATGCCCACCCAGGAGGCGCTCAGCCGCTTCATCGCGGAAAAGAAGGCCCAGTACGGCGATATGGTAACCCGCCTGTGACAACCATCCAACCAAAGGAGGCAATCACGCCATGCAGACCCTGAAGCCCTTCATCAACGGACAGTTTGTGGAATCCGCCTCGGAGAAATACAGCGAGGTATTCGACCCCTCCACGGGTGAGATGATCGCCCGGGTACCCTGCTGCACCAGGGAGGAGATGGAAAGTGCCATCGCCGCGGCAAAGGCGGCCTATCCCGCATGGAGCGCCACCCCGGTGCGCAAGCGCGCCCAGCTGATGCTGAGGCTGCGGGAGCTGATCGTGCGGGACATGGACGAGCTGACCCTGCTGTGCGCCACGGAAAACGGCAAGACCCTGGCCGAGGCCGCGGGCGACGTGGGCAAGGCCCTTGAAATGACCGAGCTGGCCGCCAACGCCCCCATGCAGCTGATGGGCGACAGCCTGATGAACACCTCCTCCGGCTATGACACCACCACCCACCGCGAGCCCCTGGGCGTGTTCGGCGGCATTGCGCCGTGGAACTTCCCCGCCATGATTCCGGTGGGCTGGATGGCCCCGCTGTGCATTGTGTGCGGCAACACCTTCGTGCTCAAGCCCGCCAGCACTACCCCCATGACCAGCCTGCGGTTTGCCGAGCTGTACAGGGAGGCTGGCTTCCCCGACGGCGTGCTGAACATTGTGCCCTGCTCCCGCCGCGAGGCCGAGCTGCTTCTGACCCACCCGGACGTGAGGGGCATCACCTTCGTGGGCAGCACCTCCGTGGGACAGCATATGTATGAAACCGCCGCCGCCCACGGCAAGCGCGTGCAGGCCCTGTGCGAGGCCAAGAACCACGCCCTGGTGCTGCGGGACGCCCCCATTACCCGCACCGCCGCGGGCATCATGAACTCCGCCTTCGGCTGCGCGGGTGAGCGCTGCATGGCCCTGCCCGCCGTGGTAGTGGAGGACTGCGTGGCCGACCGGCTGGTAGCGGAGCTGGTGCGCCTGTGCAAGGGGCAGAAGATCGGCCCCGCCTACGCGCCCGACACAAAGCTGGGCCCCGTGGGCTCCGCCTCCCACATGCGGTTCGTCACCGACTGGATTGACAGGGGCGTAGCGGAGGGCGCGCAGCTGGTGCTGGACGGCCGGGGCGTGAAGGTACCCGGCTATGAGAACGGCTACTATGTGGGCCACACCATCTTCGACCATGTGACCCCCGAGATGACCATCGGCCAGCGGGAGGTGTTCGGCCCGGTGCTGTGCATCAAGCGTGTGAAGGACTTTGAGGAGGGCCTGGCCCTGATGAACAATAACCCCTTCGCCAACGGCAGCGTCATCTTCACTCAGAACGGTTATTACGCCCGTGAGTTTACCCGCCGCACCGACGGGGGCATGGTGGGCGTGAATGTGGGCATTCCCGTACCCATCGGCGTGTTCTCCTTCACCGGGCACAAGCAGAGCTTTTTCGGAGACCTGCACTGCCACGGCAAGGACGCCTTCCGCTTCTACACCGAAACCAAAACCGTGACCACCCGCTGGTTTGACGAGGAGGAAATGAAGAAGGAGCATGTGGACTCCTGGGACGGCTCGCTGTAAACCCTGAAAATCCTGTGCCGGAGCATGCCGGCGCGGCTGAAATACATCAACCATCATTCAGGAGGCTTGACAGTCATGAACAAGGTTCGTATCGGTATCGTCGGCGCGGGCCGCATCGGCAATGTCCACGCCCAGTCCATCACCTATCACATCCCTCAGGCCGAGGTGGTCTGTGTGACGGACGTGAACGAAGCCGCCGCCAAAAAGCTGGCTGAAACCTACGGCATTCCCAGGTACGGCGCGGATTTCCACATGATCATTGACGACCCCGACGTCGACGCGGTGCTGGTCTGCTCTCCCACCCCAACCCACGCCGACATCGCCATAGCCGCCATGAAGGCCGGCAAGGATGTGTTCTGCGAGAAGCCCGTCGACCTGACCATCGAGAAAATCCAGGCCACAGCCCAGGTGGCCAGGGAAACCGGCCGCAAGCTGCAAATCGGCTTCAACCGCCGCTTTGATCACAACCACGGCCAGGTGCAGAAGCTGGCCGCCACAGGCAAGCTGGGCAATATCGAGCTGATCAAGATTACCTCCCGCGACCCTGAGCCGCCGTCTCCCGAATACGCGGCGTCCTCCGGCGGGCTGTACATCGACATGATGATTCACGACTTTGACATGGCCATGTTCCTGGCCGGCTGCGACGTGACCGAGGTCTATGCCATGGGCACCAGCCTGGTGGATCCCCGCATCGGCCAGGCCGGCGATGTGGACACCGCCATCGTGACCCTGACCTTCGCCAATGGCGCTCTTGGCGTAATTGACAACAGCCGCCGCGCCGCCTATGGCTATGACCAGCGGGTGGAGGTGTTCGGCAGTCTGGGCATGGCCGCGGACGAGAACGACGGCGACACCACCGTGCGCGTTTCCACCGCAGACGGCGTGGTCAGCGACAAGCCCCAGTTCTTCTTCCTGGAGCGCTACATGGGCTCCTTCATCTCGGAAATGCGGCAGTTCATCAACGCCATCGTGAGCGACAGCGAGGTGCCCGTGGGCATTCACGCCGGCCTGATGAGCGTGGTGCTGGCCAAGGCCGCCAGGAAGTCCCTGGACGAGCATCGTCCGGTGAAGATCGCGGAAATACTGGAGGCGTAACATGGACTTGATCACAAGGGCCGCGGGCAAGCATCCCTACGGCTACACCGCCCTTTCCGACATGCAGGGCGTACACGCGGAAATGCTGATGGACTTCGGCGTGCTGCGCCTGCGCCGGGGCGAAACCTGGACGGAAACGCAGCCCCTGGAAAAGGCCTATCTTCTGGTGAGCGGCAAGGTGCGCTTTTTCTGGGAAAACCATCAGCATGAGGAGGAGCGGGCCAACTGCTTCGACGTGCCGCCCACGGCGCTGCATGTATGCAGAAGCGTCAGCGTGACGCTGGAGTGCCTCTCCGAGGAATGCGAGATTGACATTCTCCGCACCGACAACGAGCGTGAGTTCCCCTCCCGGCTGTACCTGCCCGAGGACACCCCCGACGAGTTCCGCGGCGCGGGTACCATGCACGAAACCAGCACCCGCATTGTCCGCACCATCTTCGACGACCGCAACGCCCCTTACGCCAACCTGGTGCTGGGCGAGGTCATCGGCTTCCCGGGCAAGTGGTCCAGCTATCCGCCGCACCACCATCCCCAGCCGGAAATCTACTACTACAAGACTAACCCCGTGGGCGGCTTTGCCTATGCGGAGGTGGGCGACAACGTGCTGAAGGTGCACAGCAACGACACGGTGTTCATCCAGCCCGGGCAGACCCATCCGCAGTGCACACCTCCCGGCTACGCGCTGTGGTATCTGTGGGGCATCCGCCACCTGGAAAACGCCCGCTATGGCACGCCGACCTTTGTGCCGGAGCACCTGTGGGTGCAGACGCCCGGACAACCGTATTGGGGGGACGACAAGCATGCCTGAAGATAACCGCGCCGAGCGCATCCGCCTGACCATGGCGCAGGCCCT
Source organism: uncultured Clostridia bacterium (assembly GCA_945877525.1). Lineage (GTDB taxonomy): Bacteria > Bacillota > Clostridia > Christensenellales > Aristaeellaceae > UBA11524. Next base: position 6,814 of record CAMDVP010000035.1, read on the forward strand.
CGTCCGTTTTCTGGACAACCAGTATGTGGAGCTGGACGGCGAAACCACCAAGTTTGTGAACAGCATCTTCGGCGTGTTCGGCCATGGCTGCGTGGTGGGCGTGGGTCAGGCCCTGAGCCAGGGCAGACATCACCTGCGCTTCCTCCAGGGAAAAAACGAGCAGAACATGGCTCTGGCCGCCATGGCCTTTGCCAAGCAGAAGAACCGCCGGGAGATCATCCCCTGCGTCAGTTCCATCGGCCCCGGCGCCATGAACATGGTCACCGCCGCCGGCTGCGCCACCGCCAACCGCATTCCTCTGCTGCTTCTGCCCGGCGATACCTTTGCCTGCCGTCAGCCCGACCCCGTGCTGCAGCAGGCGGAGTTTTTCCATAGCTACGGCCAGACCGCAACCGACGCTTTCCGTGGCGTATGCCATTACTTTGACCGCATTGAGCGTCCCGAGCAGCTGATGACTGCCGCGCTCCATGCCATGCGGGTACTGACTGACCCGGCGGACACCGGCGCGGTCTGCCTGGCCATGCCCCAGGACGTGGAGGGCGAGGCCTACGACTATCCCGTTTCCTTCTTCGCCAGGCGGGTGTGGCACCTGGATCGCCGCCCCATGACCGACAGCCAGGCCCAGCGTGCCCTGGCAATGCTGAAGAAGGCCCGGCGGCCCTTTGCCATTCTGGGCGGCGGCGTGCGGTACAGTGAAGCCGGGGAAGCCTTCCTGCGTCTGTGCGAGGAAGCCGGCATTCCCTTTGGCGAAACCCAGGCCGGCAAGGGCACCGTGTCCTGGGAGCATCCGCTGAACATGGGCGGCGTGGGCGTCACCGGCGGCAAGGCCGCCAACGTGGTGGCCCGCGAAGCCGACCTGATCCTTGCCGTGGGCACCCGCCTGACCGACTTCACCACCTCCTCCAAGTGGCTTTTCCGCCAGGAGGCGAAGGTGCTGGGGCTGAACATATGCCCCTTCGACGCTATCAAAATGGACGCTGAGCCGCTGATCTGCGACGCCCGGGAGGGTCTCACCCGCCTGAGCGCCAGTCTTTCGGGTTATCATGCCCAGTGGGGCGACCTGCCCGAACGGGCCCGCCGGGAGTGGGACGGCATCGTAGACGAGTGGTACGGCATGAGCCCGCCCGAGGGCCTTTCTCAAACCCGGGCGCTGGGAGAAATCAACCGCTTCATGGGCAAGGGCGACATTGCCGTGGGCTCCGCAGGCAGCCTGCCGGGCGACATGCAGCGGCTGTGGCGTGCCGGGGAAAAAGGTACCTATCACATGGAGTACGGCTTCAGCAACATGGGCTATGAAACCAACGGCGCCCTGGGCGTGAAGCTGGCCGAGCCGGAGCGGGAGGTCTACACCTTCTTTGGCGACGGTACCTACCTGATGGCCCACAGCGAGTTGCTCACCTGTGTGCAGGAGGGACTGCGCGTCCACTTCTGCCTTTTTGACAACAGCGGCTGGGGCTGCATCGAAAATCTGCAGAACAACCAGGGCAACGACACCTTCGGTACCGTGTTCCGCAAGCGAAACCCTGAAACCGGCGAGCTGGACGGTGCGCCCCTGCCCGTAGACTATGCCATGAACGCCCGGGCCTACGGCCTGAAAACCTACACCATCCGCACCGTGGAGGAGCTGCGCGCGGCCCTTTCCGACGCGCTGACCCAGCCCCTGCCCGTGCTCTACGATATCAAGGTGCTGCCCGGTTCCATGACCGTTGGCTATGAAAGCTGGTGGCGCGTGGGCGTGGCGGAGGTATCCGGGCAGCCCCGGGTGCAGCAGGCATACCTGGATTTGGCTGAGCACATCCGCGATACGCGAGATTACTGACATCCGTCAAGGAGGTAGGCTTCCATGAAACTGAATTCCGAAAAGGTTCGCCTGGCCATCGCACCCATCGGCTGGACCAACGATGATATGCCCGAACTGGGCGCGGAGAACACCTTTGAGCAATGCGTGAGCGAAATGGCGCTGGCCGGCTTCACGGGCAGCGAGATCGGCAACAAGTATCCTCAGGATGTGGAGGTGCTGCGGCACAAGCTGGAGGTGCGCGGCCTGCGCATCTGCAACGCGTGGTTCTCCACCCTGTTCACCTCCCAGCCCTATGAGGTGACAGAAGAGGCCTTCATCCGCCACCGCGACCGGCTGCACGCCCTGGGCGCGCGGGTCATCGGCGCCAGCGAGCAGGGCAACTCCATCCAGGGCAAGCCCCTCAATATCTTCGGTGACAAGCCCGTATACACCGAGGAGGAATGGCAGAAGGTCACCGAGGGCTTCAACCGACTGGGTCGTCTGGCTGCGGAAAAGGGCATGAAGCTCACCTGCCACCACCACATGGGCACCGGCGTGCAGACCGTGGAGGAAATCGACCGCTTTATGGCGGAAACCGACCCCCGCTATGTGGGCCTGCTGTTTGACAGCGGCCACCTGACCTTCGCGGGGGTGGATCCAGTGCCAGTGCTGAAGAAGTACATCAACCGCATCCAGCATGTGCATCTCAAGGATGTGCGCCTGTCCATCCGCGACCAGGCCCGCCGCGAGGGCTGGAGCTTCCTGCAGGCAGTGCGCAACGGCGTGTTCACCGTTCCCGGAGACGGCGACGTGGACTTTGCGCCGATCTTCGACATTCTGGCCGAGCATGATTACGAGGGATGGGTCGTGGTGGAGGCCGAGCAGGATCCCGCCAAGGCGAATCCCTTTGAATATGCGCAGAAGGCGCGGCGGTACATTGCCGAGAAAACGGGGTTGTAAGCTTCCTGGGGGACGCTTCCGCGCGCGGCGTCCCCTTTTCCATGAAGGAGTGTTCCACAGATGTCCGACCTCTCCCTGGCGCAGCGCTACGCTCCCAGCATCCATTTCGACGCGGCGGAAACCATCCCCCTGCAGGCCGTCGGCTATACCGTTTTCCGCGGAGCCGCTCAAAGCGGCTCCTTTCCCAAGCGGCAGGTGATCCCGCCCGCGGGCGCGGCGTTTGTCATCGAATATGCCTATTATTGGGACTATGACATTCAGCACATGTACGACCTGGAGCACATCTGGGTCGCCGTGGGTGCAGACGGGCAGGTGCTGGACGCGGAGGGCAGCTTTCACGGACGCTATCTGAAGCTGCTGCTGCAGCTTTCCTGTGTTCTCCCGCCCACAGACGGGCATGTGCATGCCTTCTGCCAGCCGGGAAAGCACGCCTTCCTGCCGGACGGGCAGATGTTCCGCCTGCTGCCGGACTGGCGTGAGGCATGCCTGTCTGGTGCGGGCGGGCCGGTGCTGGTGGGCGGGCCCTTCGGCGGGGTTTATCAGCCCACGGAGGCGGACAACGCCCGTTCTATCCGCTATATTCGGGAGCATCTGGCCTTCGAGCCCTCCATGGTCTTTACCAAATCGGCGGAGGATTTCGGCCTGGAACCCGCGCTGATGCCCTGGGCGCAGCTGTGGGAAGAGATTCCGGGGCGAATCTGCGCGGAGTGCGCCCGTCTGGCCGGGCTATACGCAAAGGAATAAATCAGATTGGAGGCATGCGCCATGCTGGATTGTGGCCGCCAGTTTCAAACGCGCCTGAGGGCCTATCTGGAGGAATTGCCCCGCCACCTGTACACCCCCGTGGCCGAGGTGCCAGTGGAGGGTTTTGTCACCCGCGAGCGCCTCACCCCCGCCCAGGCGGAGCAGGCGCAGTTTATTCCCTTTCCCGAGGGAACGCCCTGGGGCGCCTGTTGGGAATACGGATGGTTCCGGGCCGACGTGACCCTGCCCGACGAGTGCGAGGGTCGCCGCGTGGTCTTGCTGGGGCAGGTGGGCGGCGAACAGCTGTACTATGTCAACGGCCGTGCCGTGGGCTCGGTGGACAGGCGGCACAACTATGTAACCCTTACCCGCAGGGCGAAGGCAGGCGAGCGCTTTCACATCCTGGCTGAATCCTACGCAGGCCATGGCGCGCGGCTGGAGGAGCTCGGCCCCTGTCCGCCGGAACGCCCTGCCATCCCGCCGGTTCCCACGGCGCAATGCACCGTGGGCCAAACGGTCGTTGCCCTGTGGAATGAGGAAGCCTACCAGCTTCTGATGGACGTGACCACCCTCAGCAGCCTGTTTCAGGTGCTCCCGGACAAAAGCCTGCGGGCCCAGCGGGTGGCAAAGGCGCTGCGGGCCTTCACCGACATTGTGGACTTTGAGCTGCCCGCTCATGAACGGCAGGAGACCTTCGTCCACGCCCGTCAGGCGCTGCGCGAGGCGCTTGATTGCCACAACGGCTCCACCGCGCCGCTGATGTGGCTCATCGGCCAGTCCCACATCGACCTGGCCTGGCTCTGGCCCATGGAGGATACCTTCCGCAAATCCGTGCGCACCTTCTCCAACCAGATGTCGCTGCTGGACGAATATCCCGACTACCGCTATCTACTGTGCGAGCCTGCGCTGCTGGACATGCTCCGCGCCCAGGACGGCGAATTGTGGCTGCGGGTCAGGAACGCCTGCGCCCGGGGGCAGGTGCTCCCGGAGGGGGCGTTCTATGTGGAATGCGACACCAACCTGCCCTCGGGAGAAAGCCTGATCCGCCAGCTGCAATGGGGCAAGAAATGGTTCCGTGAGGAGCTTGGCGTGGATTCCCAGGTAGGGTGGCTGCCGGACTGCTTCGGCTTTTCTGCAGCGCTGCCCCAGCTTTTGCAGGGCCTTGGCATTCCCTACTTTGCCACCCAGAAGCTGCAGCGGGCCGACCCGGAATGTGAACGCTTCCCCTACCATCACTTCATCTGGGAGGGGTTGGACGGTTCGGAGGTGCTGGGGCTGTCCTTCATGAAGGACAACGGCCCCGTGGATCCGCTTTCCTTCAAGCAGCGCTGGGAGGACAACCGGGTGCAAATGCAGGACATCGATACGCTGCTGCATCCCTTCGGCTATGGCGATGGCGGGGGCGGCCCCACAAGGGACATGGTGGAGTTGAGCCTTCGCCTTGGCGACCTGGAGGGCATACCCCGTTCACACTATGGCGGACTGCGGGAATACTTTGAGCATATCGCCGCCCAGGGTGTGAAAAACCGCTGGGTGGGCGAATTGTACCTGAGCTGGCACAGGGGAGTGTTCACCTCCCAGCGGCGGGGAAAAGCCCTCATGCGCCGGGCGGAATTTGCCCTGCACGACGCGGAGGCCATGGCGGCGAAGCTCCCCGGCGGCCCGGACAGGCAAACCCGTGACGCGCTGCACGAATGCTGGCGGCAGCTGCTTTTGTGCCAGTTCCACGATGTGGCGGGTGGCGTGGGCATCCGCCGGGTGCATGAGGAGGCGGAGACACAGCTGCGCGGAGTGATCGCCCAGGCGCAGGCCATGACGCAGGCCCTTCGGCGCGCCATGTACGGCATCGACCCGGCCTCGCCCGGCGAAACCGTGTGCAACGCCCTGCCCTTTGCCCGCACCGAGTGGCTAACCTGCCCGGACGGTTCGCTTCACTATGTGCATGTCCCGGCGGACGGTGCGGCGCCCCTTTCGGACATTCCTCAGCCGGAGGACGCGCAACTGCACCGCGCCGGCGCAGGATATGTGCTGGAAAACCGTTTTCTGGCCCTGACGGTGGACGCTGAGGGCGCTATCATCCGCCTGCTGGACAAGGAGAACGGCTGCGAGCTGCTCCACTCCGGGCAGAAAATGAACGACTGGCGGCTGTATAAAAATGTACAGACCGTCTACGACGCATGGGAGCTTGACCGGAACTGGGAGGATCAGCTGATGCCCAGTTCGGTGACGGCGCAGGTGTCCGTTCTGACGGATACCCCCGCCTGCTGCGCGCTACGGATTGAGCGCCGCTTTGGCGACAGCGCCTCGGTGCAGACGCTCAGGCTTTACGCCTCCACCCGTCGGGTAGACTTTGACACGGATATCGACTGGCACGAACGTCGGCGCATGCTCAAGACGCACTTTGAAAGCAACCTTCTTTCCGAGGAAGCGCTGCATGAAATCCAGTTCGGCTACATTGCGCGCCCGGCCCACCGCTCCACCCGCTACGCCTCCGACCGCTACGAGGTCTGCAACCACCGCTACTCCGCCCTGTGCGAGGAAAACCGCGGCTTTGCCGTGCTGAACGACGGCAGCTACGGCGTCAGCTCCAACCGGGGCGAGCTTGCCCTGACGCTGCTGCGCGCTCCCCTTGTTCCCGACGACGCCAACAACCGTGGTCATCATCACCTGACCTATGCGCTGTATGTGTTCGCCGCCTCCTTCCGGGAGAGCGACACCGTGCGACAGGGCTATGCCCTCAACGTTCCCCTGGTTATCGAGCAGGGCGGCTGCACGGACAGCTTCACCGGGTATGAAGTTGAATCCCGCAGTGTGATGCTGGAAACCGTCAAGCCCGCGGAAGAAGCAGGCGAGGTCATCCTGCGCCTGTACAACAGTCAGCGCACCCGCGAGCGCGCCCGGCTGTGCCTTCCGGTTTCAGGTGAACTGTCCGACTGCGGGCTGACGGAAGGCCCGGGCGAGATGATCGGTTCCGGCAGCGCCTTCACGCTGGACTTCGGCCCCTTCCAGGTTCGCACCTTCCGCCTGCGACCCCGGCACGACGCCGAATAAACGCGGCCCCTAAACAAATCGGCGGCCCCTTGTCATGGCAATCCATGAAAAGAGGCCGCCTTGTTGTGTTTACCGAATCCCGCCGTCAATGCGCCAGCGGAAAATCAAACATTACTGAAGGAACAGCTGCAGCACGCTGTCAGGCAGGCTTTGCAGCATGACAAGCAACGCGGTCTGCGCGCTCTGCGCCACCTGACCCAGGAAGGCGTTGAACTCGTCATCCGTCATGGCGCCGGGCCGCACGGCGTTCTCCGCCGCAATGGAGGGCGCGGCTGCGCCGGTGGTCACATTGACGTTCAGGGTCATCATTTCCTTCTCGCTTCCGGGCAGGAAAAGCTTTCCACACAGGTTGAAGGCCGCATCCTCGCCGGTCTTTTCGGCGGAAACATCCGCCGTCAGAATCACACTCTGGCGCTCGTCGTCGTCCCGCAGGGTCATGGTAACGGTCAGCTGGTCATGAGCCGCGGTTTCGCCGCGATCCTTCAGTAGCTCGGCCTCCACGCTCATCACCGGGGCCTCGGACACGCCCTCGTCAATCTCCGCCGCGTCGAAGTTGATCATGCTCCGCTTCTCGCCCGTCAGATAGTTGAAGGTCATGGCAACGCCGTCCTTCTCCTCGTCATTGGCAATCAGCGTGACGGAGTGGCTTACGCCCTCGGTGCCGGTCAGGCGGGCGTAGCCGATGGTCATGGTCAGGTTGACCTGATCGTCATCCTGCCCCACCGTCATGGTTGCGTCCACCAGAGCGTACACCGGCTCATCCTTTTCATTGAGATACACGCTGACAGGCGCGTTGAATGCCGTGATGCCGCTTTGAATCGTTTCCAGCCCCATGTCCAGCACTTCCTCGGCCGTCATGGTTTCGCCGCCGTCTGCCTGAAGGGCCATCTGCTCATTCAGGAAAGCCATATAGGCCTCGTTCTTCTTGAGCATGTCGACGCACAGCTCATAGTATTTCATCAGCATGTCCCGGGTTACGGTGAAGGTCACCTTGCTCCTGGCGGCGTCGCAGTTCCGGGGCTGGGAGGTTACCTCCTCCGTGGTTATGCCGGCAGTCACCTCCGCCATCAGGGCCAGGAGTGCCGCCGTGTCAAGCTGCATGCCCTCCATCATGGCGGTGATGTTGCCCGCACTCGCCATGTCGCTGATCTGCGTCCTGATTTTCTCCAGCTCCGCCTCGGACAAAGCGCCGCTGTCCACCATCAGCTTCAGCACGCGCTCCAAAAGCGCCTGGGCCTCCTCCGCATTGAAGGCCATCACATCCGCTCCGGCCAGGTTGGTCTTCAGGAATGTGTCGCCGCCCTTCTCCGCCACGGCAAAGGTCAGCACTTCCTTGCCGGACAAAAGCAGGGCCACGTCCGTCTGGGGCGCATCGCCCTGCTGAACATCCATGCGGAATCCCAGAGCGTTGATGATGTCGCTCAACAGTGCGGCGATCTCCGCATCCGCAGGAATCTCGCCCGCCTGCATGGACGCCTCCGCATGCCACGGGCGCCCAGACTCAACGGCCTCCTCCAGTATCTCTGCGGGGCTCGCCGCCAGGGACAGGGCCGGCAATGCCAGCATGCAAAGCGCCAGCATGATGGAAAGAATCTTCTTCATGGAATCAGCCTCCTTTTATTTTCTCCGATACTCCACGACAGCTTTCATTATAGCGGATTGCGCCGCATTTGTCACCCGTTTGCGCCAAAATGATACAATTTGTGCGCCAAGCGCCGCATTTCCGCAGCCGAACGCACCGCCCGCGAAAAATTGTCGCAGTTTCTGCTTGCTCCCGCAAGAAAATATGATACAATAGAAATAACAGGCCATAGGATAAGGAGGCTGACATATTTGTACACGGATATTCTGATTATTGGCGCCGGCGTGGTGGGCTGCGCAGTTGCGCGGGTACTCAGCCGCTATCAGGCGGACATCACCGTGCTGGATCGCGCAGACGATGTGGCCGAGGGCGCGTCCAAGGCCAACAGCGGCATCGTCCATGCCGGGTTTGACGCGCATCCCGGCACCCTGAAGGCTCGGCTGAATGTGGAAGGCGCGAAGATGTATCCCGCGCTGAGCGCCGAGCTGGGCGTGCCTTACGGGCAATGCGGCGCGCTGGTCATCGGCTTTACCCCCGAGGATCGCGCTACCCTGGAAAACCTGGTGCGTCAGGGTGAAGAGAACGGCGTGCCCGGTGTGCGGCTGATTGAGCGGGACGAAGTGCTGCGCATGGAGCCGAACACCAATCCCGGGGTGCTCTGCGCGCTGTACGCCCCCACCTCGGGCCTGACCAGCCCCTACGAGCTGACCTTTGCCCTGGCGGATCACGCGGCGGTCAACGGCGTGCACTTCCAACTGAACGAGGAGGTCACCGCCCTTTCCCGCGGGAAAGACGGCCTGTGGCATGTCGCCGCCACCTCCGGCGAGTATACCTGCCGGGTGCTGGTCAACTGCGCGGGCGTGGGCTCGGCCGTGCTGCACAACATGCTCTCCGGGGACAAGCTGACCATCATCAACCGCCGCGGCCAGTATTATCTGCTGGATCGCATGAATCCCATGCCCTTCCACATGACTATGTTCCAGTGCCCCACCAAAATGGGCAAGGGCGTGCTGGTCAGCCCCACGGTGCATGGCAACACGCTTCTGGGTCCCTCGGCGGAGGATATCCCCGACGGGCTGGACGTGTCCACCACCGCGGAAGGACTCTCCTTTGTGCTGGAAAAGAGCCGCCTGACCTGGCCCGGCGCGGTGATTCGCGGCGCCATTACCAATTTCAGCGGCATCCGCGCCCATGAAGCGGGGGGCGATTTTGTCATTGGCCCGGTGAAGGGCTGTGAAAACGCCTATGAAACCGTGGGCATCGAAAGCCCCGGCCTGTCCTCCGCCCCCGCCATTGCGGAGATGCTGGGCAGCATGATCGCCCAGGAGCAGGGCCTGCAGCAGAAGGCTGACTATCAGCCTGCTCCCAGGCATCCCCGTCCCTTCTACGCCATGACCGCCGAGGAGCGCGCCGCCGCCGTAAAGGCCGATCCCCTTTACGGCCGCCTGGTGTGCCGGTGCGAGGTGGTCACCGAAGCGGAAATCCGCGCGGCTATCCGCCGTCCCGTGGGCGCCACCACCATCGATGGGGTCAAGCGCCGCACCCGCGCCGGCATGGGCCGCTGCCAGGGCGGCTTCTGCAGCCCGAGGGTGGCGGAAATCCTGTCCGAGGAGCTGGGCGTTCCGCTGACGGAAATCACCAAGTGCGGCGGAAACAGCCGCCTGCTCACCGGCACCATTCTGGACGCAATGAAGGAGGGGAACTGACATGACCCAGCAGACAAACGGCGTTCAGTGGGTAGACGTGCTGGTGATCGGTGCG
>CAMDVP010000036.1 GCA_945877525.1 uncultured Clostridia bacterium
CCTGGGGCGCGAAGCGGGGCTCGTTCACCATCAGGCCCAGCAGCTCCATCTTCCGCCGCGCTTCGGGGCGCTTGCCCGCAAACAGCCGCGCAAGGTGGTAACCCAGCACGATGGGGATCTGCACGTGCAGCTTCACGCCCAGGGGATCCAAGTTCGCGCCGTTGAGGATCAGCTTCTTCACCCGCTGCGGGTACTTCAGCGCGAAGCTCAGGGCGATGTTGCCGCCGTCGGAGAAGCCCAGAATGTGGGCCGAATCGATACCCCGCTCGTCCATGAAGGCGCGCAGATCCTCAGCGAACTGGCGGATGGTGAAGGGCGCGCTGCCCCGGGGCGATGCGCCGTGGCCCCGGGTGTCCAGCGCGATCACGCGGTAGGACTTCGCGAAGAAGTCGATCTGGCCGGAGAAGTAGTCCAGGCACTCGCCGTTGCCGTGCAGCAGGATCAGCGCGTCCCCCGCGCCAATGAGCAAAATCGCATAATAGGTCATGAAGCGCCACACCAGTAGCGCCACCGATATGGTGCCGCCGGCAAAGATGCCCCGGTAATACAGCAGAAACCCGCCCTCCTGCGCCCCTGAGGCGCCGGGCAGGGGCGTGTAGCTGGCGGACACAAACAGCATGATGGACACGGCCAGCAGCTCGTACCAGGCCGTGCCCGCCTGGCCAAAGGCGCGGTACACACAAACCGTGATGCTGGTCAGGCACAGCATTTCCGCCAGGCTCACCAGCAGCTGGGTCAGCAGCTGCCCGGGGCGGCGGGCCACCCCCACCATAGAGTCGTGATAGCTGTCCAGAATGCGGCGGATACGCTCTGCCAGCACCTCCGGCTGCTTCACCAGGCGCAGCCTTGTGCCCAGACGCAACAGCAGCGCCGCCAAGCGGTCCAGCCATTCCCGGCGAAACATGGCCAGCAGCACCAGGGGTACCGCCGCGGCGTTCACCGCGCAGCCCAGAATGATGAGCATCTTCACCCGTCCCAGCTGCTCCTGGCAGAAGGCCGCGTTGCACAGCCACAGGACTCCCGTCATGCCCACCATCACCAGCTGGTTGAAAAAGAACCGTACCGACAGCGCCGACGCGCCCACCCCCACGGGGATGCTCCTCTGGCTCATCAGATAGGCCTGCATAGGCTGCCCGCCGGAGGAGCCGGGGGTGATGCTGGCATAATACAGCCCCTGCAAGCTCAGGTGAATGGCGCTGGGCAGAGCAATGCGGTAGCCCCGGGCCCGCAGACACAGGTACAGTCCCAGGCCCTCCGCGGCCACATAGCCCGCAAGGCACAGGGCGCACAGGGCCAGATAGCCCTTGTGCATGGACTGCAGCGCTCCCCAGGCGCTGGTCAGTTCGCTGTTGCTGAAGGCAATCAGCATCACCAGCAGGATGGACAGGCCGATCATGGTCAGGCTGATGATTCTGCTCTTTCTGGACTGGTTCACCGTCCGGCTCCCTTCACGGCCCGCAGCCGTTCATACTCCGCCACCACGCGGGTCATGATGCTTTCCCATCGGATGGGAATGGTTTCCTGCGCCCGAAGGCCCACCCGGGCCGCGTCGGGCAAAGCGCGAACAATGGTCTGGGCGATGCTCTCCCCGCCCTCGTCCTCGCAGATAAAGCCGTTATCGCCGTCGGTTACGCCCTCTGAGGAGCAGGAGCCCTTCACCACCAGGCCCGGCGTCCCCATGGCCGCGGCCTCCCGCAGCACCATGGGCGCGTTGTCATAGATGGAGGGGAACACCAGCAGATCCGCCCGGTGATACAGGGCCATCAGTTCTTCCCGGCTGCCAATGAAGCCAAGGAAGTGGCAGTCCTGTCCGATGCCGAGCTTCTCCGCCTCCTTCACGATGTCGTGGAAGTCCGGTCCATCCCCCGCCGTCACCAGCTGGAAGGGCTGGCCCTGTCGCTTGAGAATCGCGCAGGCCTCCAGAATACCATGGATGTTTTTTTTGTAATTATGCTGCCCCACGAAAAGCAGCACCGGCCGGCTGTCAAGGGTTACGCGGGTATTCAGCGCCGTCACGGCCAGATCGCTGAGGGGTTCCAGGTTCGTGCCGTTTTCCATCACCAGCACATCGCCCTGATAGCCGTATTCCCGCAGCACCTGGGCGGTGGCGTGATTCACCGTCCACACGCCGTCGCACCGGTTGTAAAACTGCACCACATGCTGCACCACGCCCCGGGCAATGGCATGGGAGTGGGTTTTATCATAAAAATCCTGATAATACTTGGAGTGGAAGGTGCTGATCAGCGGAATGTCCCGCTTTCTGGCAATGCGCAGCGCCTCGCTGCCCGCGCTGAAGGGGCTTTGGGCATGCACAATGTCGAAGGGGATGCTGTCGAGCCTGCGGCGATAGCGCAGATCCAGCTTGGGCAGGCCCAGCCGGAAGGGCTCGCCGGGGATGGGTACGCTGCCCTGCAGAAGCACCGGAAAGGCGTAACTCTCCCCGTCCCTGGCCCTGGGCGCAATATAGTAGCACTCGTGTCCCATGGCCGTCAGCGTCTCGCAATAGCTCAGCGTCACCCGGCCCACGCCGTCCACATTGGGCGGATAGGTGTCCACAAACTGGCCGATAATCATCCCTCTCACCTCCGATAAAAGCCATTATATCATATTCAACACGGAATGAAAACGGTGGGTTTCATTAGAAATGGCGGAGCGTCTCCCCGTTTCCCACGAAAAAGGAGGAACCGCCGGTCTGACGGTTCCTCCGAAGAATGCGTATGCTTCCCTTACTTGCCGGACAGGAAGGCCTCCAACTGAGCGTTGGCCTCGTCCACGATCTTCTGCATGCCGGCCTCGTCCATCTTCTGGAGCATTTCGGCCAGGGTGGCGTCCACGTCGGCGGCCGCGCCGGTGCACAGCGTCAGGGCATAGGCTTCCTTGATGTTGGCCACGGCGGCGATTTCCTTGTTCACCTTGGAAGCGTCAAAGGTAAAGCCGTAGATGGGCAGCTTCTTGGCGCCGCCGTAGAACTCGGCAAAGCGCTGTTGGAAGTCCGCGCCCTGTCCCTTGGTGGGGGGCAGCAGGGTCACATTGCCCACGCCGTTGGTCCACACGGTGTAGGAGTTGGCGCGGGCGTCGGTGAATTCCGCCTCGCCCTGGTCGTTGAGGTTGTAATGCACGCCCTCCACGCCGTAGTTCAGCAGGGTCATCACATAGGGATCGGTGTTGAGCAGGTTCAGGAACTTCATGCAGGCCTCGGGCGCATCGGAGTTGGCGGAGATGGCCATCATGGCGCCCTGCACGGAGGTGTTGTCAATATAGGGATCGCTGTGGGTCATGATGTAGGCCACCTGGATGCCGCGGGCGGCGGAGGTGGTGTACTCATAGCCGTAGAGGGAAACCTCGGAGGAGATCAGGTAGTTGGCGGTGTTCTGGGCGTTGCGCCAGGTATCGGTGGCGGTTTCGCCGATGGCGATGGCGGGGTCGATGTAACCCGCGTCATAGTACTTCTTCATCTGAGCGGCGAAGGCCTTGAATTCATCGGTGGCGTACTTGTTCACGAACACGTTGCCGTAGGGGCCGGGCTGGGACACGTCGTCGGCATTCATGATGTAGCTCAGCAGCAGACCGGAGTCGCCGGTGACGATGGGAGTGTTGTCCACAAAGCGCTCCACAACGGCGCCCTCAAACACGAAGGGATAGAACACGGAGCCGTCGGCTTCCTCACCGGCCTTCACCTTGGCGAAGATCTCGTCCCAGCCGTAGAAGCCGGCCTTCTGCACGTCCTCCAGGGTGTAGCCGTACTTTTCCAGCAGGGTCACGTTCACGTCCCAGCAGTTCATGGTGGCGAAATCCTTGAAGCCGGGCACAGCGTAAACACCCTTCTCGCCGTCGGGGCCTTCGGTCATGGCGCCCTCAAAGAGCAATTCGGGCAGGGTGTCCTTCAGCGCCGCGCCATATTCCGCCAGCAGGTCGTCCTCGGGGTCGTCCAGGCGGACATACGCGCCGGCCTTGGCATACTTGGCATACTCGTTCTTGGTCCAGGAGCAGGTGAACATGATGTCGTACTCATCGGAGCCGGAGGTCACGGCATTAAGGGCCAGGTCGTCGAAGTTGGCCCAGGTGCCCCACACGGGCTTGATGGTCACGCCGATCTTCTCGGCCAGGTAGGGGTTCAGCTTTTCCAGTACGGGAGCGTCGTCGGTCACGTTGTTGCCTTCCAGCAGGATGGTGATTTCCACCGCATCCTCGGCCATGGCGGGCACGATGGACAGGGCCAGCATCGCAGCCAGTACAAGAGCCAGCAGCTTTTTCATAGGGACAGTCCTCCAATCATTATTCTGTAAGCGGCCGCGCCTCCCGCAGCCGTTCTTACCGGAAGCGTCATCAGCCCTTGACCGAGCCGATGGTCAGCCCAGCGACCACATAGCGCTGGAAGAAGGGATACGCGCAAGCAATGGGCAGTACGATGAACACCACCACCGCCATGCGCATGGTCTGATTGGGAAGATTGCGCACCGCCTCGGCGCTGGCCGCACCCATCACCGAGGAATTGCGGGAGATGAACTCGGCGTTGCGCTGCATTTCCATCAGCAGATACTGCAGGGGATACAGATGCCTGTCGGTGATATAGAGCAGGCAGAGGAACCATTCGTTCCAGTAGGCCAGGGCGGTGAGCAGCGCCACCGTGGCGATGCCGGGCTTGACGATGGGCAGAATCACCCGCGTGAGGGTGGAATATTCTCCCGAACCGTCGATGGTGGCAGCCTCGATGAGGTCGAAGGGCACCGAGGTCTGGAAGAAGGTGCGCATGATGATGATATTGAAGGGATTCACCAGCATGGGTACAATCAGCGCGGCATAGTTGTTGCTCATGCCCAGCAGATTTTTGCACACGATGTAGGTGGGAATCAGGCCGCCGCCGAAAATCATGGTGAAGAAGCTGAAGAAGGTAAAAAAGCCCCTGAGCTTGAAATCCTTGCGGAACAGCGGATAGGCGTACAGCACGCAGATCGCCACGCTGACCACCGTGCCCACGATGGTGATGAAGAAGCTGTTGAAATAGCTCAGCCACAGCTGGTCGCCCAGCTTGAACACCTGCCTGTACGCCTCCAGCGACCACTGGGCCGGCACGAAGGAATAGCCAATGGTCTTGATGCTGCTCTCCGCGCTGAAGGAGATAATCACCACAAAGATGAAGGGCAGAATGCAGCAGGCCGCGAACAGCCCCAGGATGATGTGGAAGATCAGCTCGGTACCCGCGCTGACCTGGTTGAGGCGCAGGGCGTGCCCCTTGCGATGGGAAAGCGCCGTCATGGTCATCCCTCCTTGTCAGAACAGGCTGCTGTCAGCGTCAAGCCTGCGGACGATGGCATTGGCGCCCATGATGCAGATAAAGCCCACCAGATTCTGCAAAAAGCCCGCCGCGGTGGACATGCCCACATCGCCGGTAAACTTGTAGGAGCGATACACATAGGTATCCACCACCTGGGTCACCGGGAACAGGGGCGCAGAGTTCATGGGCACCGACCAGAACAGCCCGAAGTCCGCGTTGAAGATTTTGCCCACATTCATGATCAGCAGCACGATGATGATGGGCTTGAGGTGGGGCAGGGTGACGTGGAGCATCTGCTGCCACTTGGTGGCCCCGTCCACCGCCGCAGCCTCGTACTGGCTGCGATCGATGCCCGTGATGGCCGACAGATACAGCACGGTGGAGTAGCCCGTGTTTTTCCACATGCTACAGATAGTGAGGATGACCGGCCAGTATTTCGGCTCGTTGTACCAGTCGATGGGGGTAACCCCCGCGGCCTTCTGCGCCCGGACGATCATGCCGTTGGTGGGATCCAGAAAGGCAAAGAGGAAATACGCCGCCACCACCCAGCTGAGAAAGTAGGGGAAGAACATCAGCGTCTGATAGGTCTTGGCCAGGAATTTCTTTGTCAGCTCGCTCATCATGATGGCCAGGGCCACCGCCAGCACAAGCCCCAGGGCAATCCACACGATGTTGTAGCCCAGGGTGTTGCGGATCATGGTCAGCGCGTCGCTGGTAAAAAGGAACTGGAAATTGTCCAGCCCTACCCAGTCGCTGTGCAGAAGATTGATGGGGAAGGGCATCTTCCTGGTAGGCAGCCGGTAATCCAGGAACGCCATCACAATGCCAAACATGGGCAGATACCGGATGAGAATCAGCCAGATGGCCCCCGGGGCCACCATGGTGAGGAGCCAGAGCGTTTTCTTCCTGCCCGCGCTGCCCATGACGGGCCTGCGCGCCGCCTGATGCCTGAGCATGCAATCCCTCCCGTTTCCGTCCTCCGATGGCTTTATTATACCGGCGGGCCAGAGAAAATGCATCGTTCCCGGTTGCGATTTGTTGTTTGTGGTTGCTCTTTTTCCGCAGAAGACAACGCGCCGACCCGTTTTTCTTCCACTTGTGCGGTATGGTTGAAAAAGAGCAATCAGAGACAAAAAATCACATGGAAAGGTCTTTTCTTTCCCGGAATTTCTGCTATGCTTATGGTATGAAAAAGCAGGAAGGACGCTGACCATGCGATACGGCTATTTTGACGATGCGGCCCGGGAATATGTCATCGACCGGCCCGACGCTCCCTTCTCCATGACCAACTATCTGGGAACCCAGCGCATGGGAGCAGTCATCTCCCATAACGCCGGGGGCTACTGCTGGCTGGATTCGCCCCAATATCACCGCATCACCCGCTTCCGGCCCAACGGCGTGCCCCTTGATTTTCCCGGACACTATGTCTACCTGCGGGATGACGAAAGCGGCGAAGCCTGGTCGCTGAGCTGGCAGCCCACGGGACTTGCGCTGGACAGGGCGCGCTATGAGTGCCGCCACGGGCTGAGCTATTCCACCTTTTCCTGCGACTATCAGGGGCTTTCCGCCCGGCAGACGCTGTTCATCCCCCGGGAGAAGGACGGCCGCGACCCTGTTGAAGTGTTTGACGTGCGCATCCGCAATACGTCGGACAGGCTCCGGCGGGTGAGCGTGTTCGGTTATGTGGAATTTTCCTTCCACCATATCGACATGGACAACCAAAATTTCCAGATGAGCCTGTATGCCACCGGCTCCCATGCGGAAAACGGGGCGGTACTCATGGAGGCCCACTACGAGGAGAACAGCTGGCAGTTCTTCGCAGGGAGTTTTCAGCCCGACAGCTTTGACGGTGTAAGGGACGCCTTCATCGGCCCCTACCGCACCGAGCGCAATCCCTTTGGGGTGGAGAAGGGCGAACTGTCCGGCTCACTGGAGATGGGCGGCAACCCCTGCGGCGCGCTGCACAAGCGCCTGACCCTGCAGCCAGGTGAGGAAAAGCGCGTGCTGTTTTACCTGGGTACGGGCCGGGGGCAGGCCGTGGAGGACGCCCGGCAACGCTATGATGCAGCAGGAGCAGACGCCGCCTTTGCCGAACTGAGGACGTGGTGGGACAGCCGCCTTGCGCCCCTGCAGGTTCGCACCCCTCACGAAAACATGAACCGCAGTCTCAATATCTGGAACCTGTACCAGAGCGAGGTGAACGTGCTGTTTTCCCGTTTTTCCTCCTTTATCGAGGTGGGCGGGCGCACGGGGCTGGGCTACCGCGACACGGCGCAGGACGCCATGTGCATTCCCCAGGCCGAGCCGGACATGTGCCAAAGACGCATTGAACAGCTGCTCCACGGGCAGGTGTCCGCAGGCTATGGCCTGCACCTGTTCGACCCTGCCTGGTTCGAGCCGCAGAAAACACCGGCCTTCCAGTCCCCCACGGTCGTACCCACGCCGGAGAAGGGCAGCATGGTCCACGGCCTGAAGGACGCCTGCGCCGATGACGCGCTGTGGCTGATCCCCGCCATTGTGGAAAACGTGCGGGAGAGCGGCGATGTAAGCTTCTTCGACCGGGTGATTCCCTACGCCGACGAGGGCGAGGACACCGTATGGGGCCACATGAAGCGGGCGCTGGACTTTTCCTATGCCCATGTGGGAATAAACGGCGTGACCTGCGGCCTGCGGGCGGACTGGAACGACTGCCTCAACCTGGGCGGCGGAGAAAGCGCCATGGTAGCCTTCCTGCTGATCTGGGCGACGGAGCATTTCCTGGACGCGGCCCGCTTCCTCGGCCGGAAGGAGGACGCGGAACGCTATCAGGCGCTGATGGAGCACATGAAAACCGTCTGTCAGGAAAAGCTGTGGGACGGCCGGTGGTTCCTGCGGGGCATCACCGCGGACGGTCGCGCTGTGGGCAGCCACACAGCCAAAGAGGGCAAGGTACACCTGGAAAGCAACGCCTGGGCCGTGGTCAGCGGCGCGGCCACTCCCGCACAGGGCCTCTCCTGCATGGACGCGGTGGACGAATGGCTCTATACCCCCTATGGGCTGATGCTCAACGCGCCCTCCTTCACCGTGCCGGATGACGGGGTGGGCTTTGTGACACGGGTGTACCCCGGCATCAAGGAAAACGGCGCGGTGTTCAGCCATCCCAATCCCTGGGCCTGGGTGGCGGAATGCCGCCTGGGCCGCGGCGGACGCGCCATGAAATTCTACAACGCGCTTCTGCCGGAAAACCAGAACGATCTGATGGAAATCCGCCAGGCCGAGCCGTACAGCTACTGCCAGTTCATCATGGGCCGCGACCACAGCGCCCACGGCCGGGCGCGCCACCCCTTCATGACCGGCTCCGCAGGCTGGGCATACTATGCCGCAGCCCGATACATGCTGGGGATTCGTCCCGGCTTCGACCGCCTGACGGTGGATCCCTGCATTCCCGCGGAATGGGATGGCTTTGATGCGGTGCGGCACTGGCGCGGGGCTGTTTATCAGATTCATGTGGAGAACCCCACGCATGTGGAAAAGGGCGTCCGCCTGCTGGAAGTGGACGGGCAGATAGCACAGACAATCCCCGTGTTTTCCTCCGGAGCGCACAGCATTCGGGTAGTCATGGGGTAAGGGAGGCTCAAGAGGATGATTGAATTCGGTACCGGCGGCTGGCGCGCCGTGATCGGCGACCTGTTCACCCGGGACAACATCCGCAGGGTTGCCTGCGCTCTGGCCCGGCGCATGCAGCGCGAGGGCGTGACCGGCGCAGGAATGTGCATTGGCTATGACCGGCGCTTTCTCAGCAGGGAAGCGGCCATCTGGTTTTCCGAGGTGATGGCCGGGGAGGGCGTGAAGCTCTACTTCGTCAACCTGGCCGCCCCCACACCTCAAATCATGTTCACTGTCAAGCACATGGCGCTGCCCTACGGCGCGGCGGTCACCGCCAGCCACAACCCGGCCATCTACAACGGCATCAAGCTGTTCACCCGGGGCGGACGCGACGCCACCCAGGACGTGACCGACGCCATCAGCCAGGAGGCCAACGCCCTGCGGGAGGAGGAGATACGCTCCATCGACTTTGACCTGGCCCGGGAGCAGGGACTGATTTCCTTCATCGACCCACGGGACGCCTATCTGGACTCCATCATGGCGCAGATTGACATGGAGGCCATCCGCGCCCGCCGCCCCCGCATTGAGCTGGATCCCATGTATGGTGTGAGCCTGACGGGGCTGATGACCATCCTCTACACCGCCCGATGCGACATCGACGTGATCAACGACCGACACGACGCCTTCTTCGGCGGACACCTTCCCGCCCCCAACCCCGACACCCTGCGGGATTTGCAGGGCATTGTCCGTGACCATCACGCCGACATCGGCATCGCCACCGACGGCGACGCGGACCGCCTGGGTATTATTGACGAGATGGGCAATTATGTTCCCGCCAACATGGTGCTGGTGCTGCTGTACTACTATCTGCTGAAGTACAAGGGCTGGCGGGGCGCGGCGGTGCGCAACATCGCCACCACCCATTTGCTGGACCGGGTAGCCGAGGCCTTCGGACAGCCCTGCTACGAAGTACCCGTGGGCTTCAAGCACATCTCCTCTGCCATGGACGCTCACGATGCGCTCATCGGTGGCGAATCCTCCGGCGGCCTCACGGTGCGGGGGCACATCAGCGGCAAGGACGGGCTGTACGCGGCATCCCTTCTGGTGGAGATGCTCAGCGTTTCCCGCAAGCCCCTCTCCGCCCTGGTGCAGGAAATCTACGACACCTTCGGCGAAATGCACATGGCCGAGTACGACTGGGCCCTCACACCCCAGCGCCGCGAGGACATCCACCGCCTGCTCATGGTGGAAAAGCGCCTGCCTGACTTCGGCCTGCCCATGACGCGGGTGAATTACATGGATGGCTGCAAGGTGTATTTCGAGGATGGATGGATGATTGCGCGCTTCTCGGGTACAGAGCCCCGGGTGAGGGTGTTTGCCGAGCGGGATACCCTGACCCACGCCCGGCAGCTGGTGAAAACCATGGCCGATTTCGTGGGGCTGCCCTTCCAGGCATAACAATCCCAACGCGGGGAGGCACGGGATGAAATTCTTCAAGTCGATCCGGGTGCAGCTGGTGGCCATCATGCTTCTGTGCTACCTCACCCCCACGCTGATTCTCGGGGAATACATGGGCAACGTTTTCTTTGCGGATCTGCGTACCAAAACGGAAACCGCCCTTACCTCCAGCGTGGAGCATGCCTGTACCCTCAGCCTGCAAAGCGTAGCCCGCGCCGTCAGCCTGGCCAAGGACGCCACCTACGACGGCGAATTGAACACCGTGTACGCCGCCTATCAGTCCGGCGCCATCACTGACGCGGAATTTCTGCGCCAGTCCCGCAATTACGTTGAGCGCAAGTACAGCAGGGAAAGCCTGTTTACCTTCGCGCTGTTTTTCCCCGTCAGCGATCCCTCCATGCTGGTGTACAACCGCGCCGGCTACGAGCAGGCCATGCTGTATCTGCAAAACGCCAACGACCGGGTCATCGCCCTGTGCGAAGACCTGGACACCCGCTGCCTGTTCCTGGAGGAGGGCGGGCAGACCTATCTGGTGCGCAACCTGATGAACCTGCGCCTGGAGCGCTTCGGTCTGCTGGTGCTGGGGATCAACCGGGACAGGCTGCTTTGCGATGTGGAGGCGCTGTCCTCATCCTGGGACGGAGAGGTGCAGGTGATGCTGGGCCAGTCCGGGGCTACCCAGGTGGACTGGGACGCGCTGTCCCCAGGCCTGAGCGAAGCCCCCAGGGAGGATCAAATCCAGTATGTGCACAGGGAGCGGCAGAGCGACTTTGATTTCGCCCTGCGCCTGAGCGTCAGCCAGGACCGCATCTACGGGGAAATCCGCGCCTTCCGCCGGCTGATGACCGGGCTGTTTGTGCTGCTTGTGCCTGTGCTGGGGCTGATTTTGTGGTATGTACGGCGGCGGATTGTCCGGCCCATCAGTTTGCTCAGCCAGGCCTCCCGCCGCATAGAGGAGGGCGAATGGGGCGTAACCGTACCCATGCACGGCGACGACGAGCTGGGCCGCCTGGGCAGCGCCTTTTCCAACATGAGCCGCCGCATTGCCGACCTGATCGACAAAACCTACAAGGAAGAAATCGCCCTGCGGGACGCGAAGATTCAGGCCATGCAGAGCCGCATCAACCCCCATTTTATCAACAACGCCCTGGAAACCCTCAACTGGGAGGCCCGGCTGGAGGGTTCGGAAACCATGGCCGGGATGGTGGAATCCCTCAGCGTGCTGCTCAACGCGGGCATGGGCCGGGCCAACCGCCGCATGGTGTCCCTTCGGGAGGAAATCGACGTGGCCCGGGCCTACTGCTACTTTGTGGGGCTGCGCTACGGCGACAGGCTGCAGGTTCGATACAGCCTGGACGAGCATTCGCTGGATGTAGTGGTGCCGCTATTGACCCTGCAGCCCCTGCTGGAAAATGCCGTGGAGCATGGCATCGAGCCTGCGGGCGGCGGGGAGATCGAGCTGAGCAGCCTGCGGGCAGGGGATTTGCTGCTGCTCCAGGTGATCAACAGCGGCAAGCCCTTGGACAAAGACGACCTGGCGCGCATCCGTGCCGCCCTGCATGGGGACAGCCAGGGCGGGCATCATCTGGGGCTGAGCAACATCACCACCCGCCTGCACCTGATTTACGGAGGCCGGGCAACCCTCGATATGCGCAGTGACGAGCGGGGTCACACCGTGGTGCGTCTGGAAATTCCCCTGAAGGAGGAGGAAGCATGAAGCGCTGTATTCGCCTGATCTGCTGCCTGCTGGCGCTGCTTGCGCCAGGCTGCGCCTTCTGCGACGGACTGACCCTGCGCACCGCCAGCTGCTTTGCCGGGGCCGACGCGGCCGCCGACGCCTATGTGCAGCTGCTCCGCGCCTTTGAGGAGCAAACGGGCTATACCATTGAGGATTCCTCAGCCTCCAGCGACGAAAGCTGGAAGGCCAGCGTGCTGTATGACTTTGCCGCAGGCAACGAGCCGGACGTGCTGTTCTTCTTCGCCGCCAACGCGGATTCCGCGCCCCTGCTCAGCCGGGTGGTGCCCATTGAGGAAATCAACGCCGCCTATCCCGGCCTGAACCTGCCCGAAGCCGCCGCGTTGACGGAGAGCGACGGCCGGGTGTATGCCATACCCGCCCGACCCTTCTGGGAAGGGCTGTTCGTGAACACCGACCTGTTTGACCGCTACGGCCTGGATCTGCCCACCACCTGGGACAGGCTTGAAACGGCCATCCTCCGCTTCCGCGAGGAAGGCGTGGTGCCCATCTCCGCCTCGTTGTCAGACATCCCTCATTACCTGGCGGAGATGTCCATCCTGGTGTGCGGAGCGCCCGAGGAGCATACCCTCCGCCCCCGCACCCTGGCGGAGGTGCCGCAATCCTGGTTCGACGGCATGAAGCTCATCCGCCGCCTGTATACCCTGGGTGCCTTCGCGGACAACGTGAACGCCACCAACGAATCCATGGCCAGTCAGCTTTTCCGCGACAAAAAAGCCGCCATGCAGATCGACGGCAGCTGGTTTGCCAACAGCATTCCCCAGGAAAGCATGGATACCACCATCGTTATGCCCATGCCCGCCTATGCCGGCAGCGCCGACCCCAACGCGTATATCGGCGGCGTGTCCATGGGCTTCTACCTGACCCGACGGGCCTGGGAAGATCCCGACAGGCGCGACGCGGCGGTGGAGCTGCTTTCCTTCTTCGCCCGGGAGGAAAATCTCAGCGCCCTGGGCAGCTATCACCTGACAGGGGCGCTCCTGCAATCCTCTCAAGCCATGCTGTCCCACACCGACGCCATGCTCCGCCCCTTCCAGGATGACATGAGCAAGGAAGCCCGGGAAACCTGGCTGCTGGGCTGCGTGGCCGCCGTGGCCGAGGGAGCCATGACCCCGGAGGAATGCTGGGAAAAGATCATGCTGCTTCATCCCTTTGAAAACTGAAGGGCAAAAGGAGGGATACCCCATGTATCGTGTGGCGCTGGTGGATGACGAGCGGCTGATTTTGGAAGGGCTGTCCCGGGTGGTACCCTGGGAGAGCCTTGGCTGCTGTGTAGCGGGCACGGCCAGCGACGGCCGGGAGGGCCTGGCGCTGATCCGCCGGGAGCAGCCCGACATGGTGCTGACCGACATCCGCATGCCCAACATGGACGGCCTGACCATGCTGGCCGCGCTGCACAGCGAATTTCCCCAGATGCAGATGACCGTGCTCACCGCCTACCGCGACTTTGATTACGCGAAGCGCGCCCTCACCCTGGGGGTGTGCCGGTATCTGCTCAAGCCCAGCAAAATGGACGAAATCCACGAGGCCGTGCGGTTCATGGCCGCCCGGCTGGACGCCCTTTCTCCCCCGGAGGAGGGCGCGGAGGAGGAATCGGCCGAGGGCGGCGAGGCAGGCAGCTTCATCGTCAACGCCGCGCTGGAGTATATGCGCAGCCACTGCGCCGAGCACATCAGCCTGGCCGATGTGGCCGACCATGTGTATGTCAGCCAGTGGCACCTGTCCAAGCTCATCAACCGCCACACCGGGCAGAGCTTTTTCGACCTGATCGGCGGCATGCGCATTGACCGGGCGAAGGTGCTGCTGGCCGACCCCGCCATGCGCGTTCACGCCGTGGCGGAAGAGGTGGGATACAACGATGTGGCGCACTTCTCCAAGAGCTTCAAGCGGATTGTCGGCAAAACCCCCGGTGAGTATCGCGCCTCCCTGACGCGGAAATAAGGATCGCCCCCGTCCATGCAGGATGGGGGCGATCCTTGTATATATGATACTGTTCTCGCTTAAAACGATTGCTTTGCCGAAGGCAGAGGTTTCGCGCCTGCAGAGGCGAAATCTTTTTGCTGCATATCAGAATATGATTTAGAAACAGAACAGTATGCATGCAACACAGTATGAATTACTGCGGCAGGGCCACGGAATACACAGTGTCTCCGGAGGTCACCAGCGCGCGGCCGTTTGAGGTCAGGCCGATGAATCCCGTGGCCTGCACGCCATCCGGCAGGGGCAGGGCATAGGCATAAAACCGCTGGCTGTCGATATCCGCGCGGTACAGATATTCGGCGGAAACGGCATACAGATTCTTCCCCTGCACCGCCGCGCCCACGCAGGTGCTGGGCAGGGCATAGCGCCTGTCCAGATTTCCGGACAGCACGCGCAACTCCGTCAGAGCATAGGTGGTGGAATCCGTCTGGGAGGAAGGGGCCAGCAGCATGCTGGCGCTGCCCCTGGCGGGAATGTAGGCGTCTATCAGCTTCCAGCCGTAAACCAGCATGGTGCTGTTCACATCCTGCACGGCCTTGTAGTCATAGGTGTACATTTGCTGGGTGGTAAACACCCGCAGACGGTTGTCCTCAAAAAGCACCTTGTAGGCCAGGTTTTCTCCCAGGGACACCTCGCCGGTGTTCATCTTGCCCACCTGGAAGGTGTTCAGCACTGTGTTGATGGCCGTGCCGTAGGCATCCAGCGCCAGCGTCCACATGTACTGCCCCTTTTCCCCGTAAAAGCCCACGTCCAGCAGCAGCATGCCGCTGAACGCATCCATCTCCTCGTCCACCTGCGCGCCCTGGAGATCCTTCACCACCAGGTCGGGTGCGGTGTCCTCGCCAATCACCACGGCGGCATAGCTTTCGCCAACCCGGGCAAACTGCACCTCCGCGCCCATGTTTTCATTGTAGGATGGATTACCGTTCCTGTCCACAATGAACAGCTGACTGCCAACCCAGGCCACCAGATGCGTGTTTGACACGGAGAAGGACGCCCCCGCACCCACGGGAAAACTCCAGCGGATGGCGCCGGTGGAGGTCAGGCAATGGATGGATGCGCCGTCGTAATACAGCACGTTTTCGCCAAAGGGCGTGACGTCCTGTCCCGCGTAGCAGGGCATGGTGGTGGCGGAAATTTCGGTGGTTTTGCCCATGCCGCTGATCACCTTCAGCCCTACCAGCACGCCCACCACCAGCACAATCAGGATCAGCCAGTTTCGTATCTGCGTGCGCCGCCGGCGCTCCATGGCCTGGCGGTCGTTATACATGGATTTGCCCTTGCCCTGCATAGCAAACTCCTCTCATTGCGGAATCATCTTCATTATATCAGCGCCCGCACCCCTGTGCAAGGGGCGCGCAGGCAGGAATCAGCCTCCCGTGTCCCGAATGCTTCCCTGACAGATTCGGACACAGAGGAGGTTTTTTTCATGGATGAACTGTTTCAAAGCGTCCGTCAGGCGTTGGAAGGCCGGGGCTTTGAGGTGTATGCCGCGCCCGACGCAGCCGCAGCCCGGGACAGGGCGCTTTCCCTGATCTCTCCGGAAAGCAGCGTGGGTGTGGGCGGCTCCATGACCGTGCGTCAGCTGGGGCTGGCGGAAATGCTGGAAAGCAGCGGCCACGCTGTCTGGTGGCATTGGACAGGCGCGGAGGATCGTGCCGCCGTGATGGAAAACGCGCGCCATGCAGACGTATACCTGGCCTCTGCCAACGCCGTCACCCGAAACGGCCAGCTGGTAAACACCGACGGCACAGGCAACCGCGTGGGCGCGCTGCTTCACGGCCCGGCGCTGGTGATTCTCATTATCGGGCGCAACAAGCTGGTGGACGGTGGCCTGAGCGAGGCCCTGGCCCGCATCCGCCGGGAAGCCTGCCCGCCCAACGCCAAACGCCTGGGGCTAAACACCCCCTGCGCCCATACCGGCCGCTGCGACGAGGCCCATTGCGGGGACGACTGCATGTGCCGCGGCACGGCCATCCTCCACCGGCCCATGCGCAGTCAGCGGATGGCGGTGATTCTGGTGGATGAGGCTTTGGGCTACTGATCCGCCCTGTCCCCCAGCAGCTTTCCCATGAGCGCCCGCTTGTTTTCCATGGCGGTGGTGGTGGGGCGGCCCAGGTCGGGGCGGGAACCAATGGCGCACCTCACCTCAATCAGCGTCAGCTCCTGCCGCGCCATGGCCCGCGCAAGGGCCGCGTCCAGCGCCTCCCCATCGCGAACGCATTCCGCGTGGGGATAGCCGCAGCCCCGGGCAATCTGCTTAAGATCGATGCTTCCGGCCACGGTGGGCATGCCGCCCACGGTTTCATGGGCGCCGTTGTTAATCACCAGGTGAATCACGTTGCCGGGACGGTTCGCGCCCATCAGCGCCAGGCTGCCCATGTGCATGAGCACCGCGCCGTCACCGTCGATGACAATCACCCGGCGCCGGGGCTGCTGCAGGGCAATGCCCATGGCGATGGAGGAGCTGTGCCCCATGGAACCCACCGTGAGGAAGTCGCTTTCGTGACCCTCTTTGCAGGCCTCGCGGATCTCAAACAGCTCGCGGGATGCCTTGCCGGTGGTGGACACAATCACGTCCTCCGGCCCTGCGGCGGCTGCAATGCGGCGGATGGCCTCCTC
>CAMDVP010000037.1 GCA_945877525.1 uncultured Clostridia bacterium
AATCTTCCGATAATCAATATACTCGCCCGCCAGCAGCACCGTGGACAGCCGCGTATTGCCGAAGGTAGCCTGCATACGGGTCTTGTCCATCAGCAGGGTGCAGAACTCCTCCTCATCCAGGAGAATCTTGCTCAGTTCACTGAGCACGCGCCCGGGAATGACTGCCTTGAGCGCTTCCATACCCTGGGGCATCTCAAAGGGCTGAAACGCCTTCTGCATGGCCAGACGGAAGCCGTCCAGGGCCACCAGCCTTGCCTCGTCCCGGGTAACCTCCAACAGGCATCCTGTCAGAATCTGCCGGCTTTCATCCGTGGCAATGGAAAACACCACCCGGCTGATCATCTCACGCAGCTTGTTCTGCGGAATCTTCACCGTTGTGCCCGTTTCCACCTCGGCCATTTCAGGGTATTCCATGGGATTCATGCCGGCCAGGTTGCTCTTGGAGCTCATGCAGCGGATGGAAGCGGAGTGGTTCTCGTTCACCTTGACTGTTACGCTGCCGCCGGGGAGCTTTCGCACCAGCTCGGTAAACAGCTTACCGGGCAATACCACGCGGCCGGGCTCTTTCACATCTGCGGTCAGAACGCACTCAATGCTCAGGCTGCCGTCGGAGCAGGTCAGGTTGATCCCTTCGCTGCCCGCGTCGATCAGCACCCCCTCCAGAATTTGCTTGGCGGGTCTTGGCGCCAGTGCGCGGGTCACAGTATTCAGGCCGTCCAGCAGGTCCTGAGCGTTCATGGTGAATTGCATGGGATCATCCTCTCTTGGTACATAGTCCATATATATTTTATTTCGCAGCCGTAGTAGGGGGTGTGCAAAGTGTGGATAAGGCGCTTTTTTCCAGGATAAGCAAGGAAAAACGCCTATGGAAAACCTGTGGATAAGAAGGGCTGTTATCCACCCGCGTGTGGAGAAACAGGCTTCTCAGAGAGTATATTCCATGAAAGCGGATTTGATTCCTGCCGGAAACAGGGCTGTTTTTGGTTCATTTTGTGTTTCCGCTACCTTTTTCATGCCGGAAAAAAAGCGGTATCCACAGTGTCCACAGCCTGTGGAGGAAGATGCTGTGGAGAAAAAAGGTGGATGGAGCAAGGGATAAAGCCACATGACGGGCAGGTTATCCTATCTTCTTCCACAGGAAGGGGGTTATTCCTGATAGTCCTGCAGGCTGACGGACACCATCCGGGAAACGCCCTGTTCCTCCATGGCTACGCCATACAGAGCATTGCAGCGTTCCATGGTGCCTTTGCGGTGCGTAATGACGATGAACTGCGTGTCCGGGCTGTATTCCTTCAAATAGTCGGCATAATAGCCGATATTCGCGTCGTCCAGGGCGGCCTCGATTTCGTCCAGGATGCAGAAGGGGGTGGGCTTGAGCTTCAGCATGGCGAACAGAATGGCAATGGCCGTCAGCGCGCGCTCGCCGCCGGAAAGCAGGGAGAGCAGCTGCAGCTTTTTGCCCGGGGGCTGGGCGTTGACCTCGATGCCACAGTTCAGCGGATCGTTGGGATCCATCAGCTGCAATTCCGCGTGGCCGCCGCCGAACAGCCGGGTAAAGGTTTCGGAAAAGTACACCTGCAGCTTGCTGAAATTTTCCACAAAGGTGGTCTGCATCTGCTCAATCAACCGTGCGATCAGCTCCCGCAGATCGTTTTCCGCTGCGCGCAGGTCTTTTTGCTGGGCAGTCAGCTCGTCAAAGCGGGCACGGGTGGCGGCGTATTCTTCCACGGCATTCACGTTAACGCTGCCCAGGGCGCGAATCTGGCTCATCAGTTGGGCGGCGCGGCGGTCGGCCTCCACAGGGTCGAAGCCCTCCGTTTGCCGGTATTCCTCCGCCCCGGCGTAGGTGACTTCATAGCTGTTCCAGATACGGTCCTGCATCACCTTCAGGTCGCTTTCCACCCGAGCACGGGAAAGCTCGGTGCGGTGGATGCGGTCGGCGTCCCGGGTATGGGACTGATGCAGGTTTTCCATGTCGGTCAGCACATCCCGCAGCTTGTCCTGGGCTGCGGAGCGCCGGCTTTCCAGCAGCTGGGCCACCTGCTCCTGCCGCTGCTGATCCTTCTGTCTCTGGGCAAGCAGGGCGGAAAAGCGGGATTCCTCAGCCTCGTCCTGAGCGTCCTGCTGGGCCATCATGGCCAGCTGATGATTGCGCCGGTCCATTTCTGCTGTCAGTAAGGCTTTATCCTGTTCATAACGTGTTTTATCCTTGTGAAGAATGTCCAGCTGGTGTCGCAGGTCGGACAGGCGCAGCGTGCTCTGCACCACCTGATCGGCGGCGGCGGCAGCTTGCGCCCTGGCGGCGGACAGTGCCTCCTGAAGAGCGGCGGTTTTTTCCTCCATAGCGGACTGATCCAGCTGTGCGTCGCCGCTGAGGCTGCTGATGCCCTCCAGCTGGCGGTCTATGTCCTCCATGGATTCCATCAGCTGCAGGGTGGCCTGCCCGGTCTGCTCCATGCGGCTGCGGTGGCTGGAAAGCTCTGCCCTGGCGGCCTCATGGCGCTCGTTTTCCCGGGCGACGGCGATTTCCTGCTGGTGCAGGGCGTTCAGTGCGTCCTGCACATCCAGCTTGAGGGCATTTTTCTCCTGCTGACTTTTAGCAAGCCTTGCCTTCATTTCATCCAGCCTGATTTTTCCCGTGCGCAGGTTTTCAGTCAGTTCCTTCAGCTCGCGTTCACGGCCCAGGAGATTCACCATTTTGGACTGGGTGGAGCCGCCGGTCATGGAGCCGCCGGAATGCATGACGTCGCCCTCCAGGGTTACCAGACGGAAGGCGTGATTGCCTGCCCGCATGATGGGAATGCCCACGTCCAGATTTTCGGCGATGACGGTGCGGCCCAGCAAATTTTCCACAATGCCGCGGTATTCCGGGGCGCAGCGGACAAGGTCGGAGGCCACGCCGATGGCGCCGGGCAAACGAAGGGCCTGCCTTTCCCGGTCGTTCAGCAGCTTGGAACGAACGGAGGTCTGGGGCAGAAAGGTAGCCCGGCCAAGGCGGTTCTGCCGCAGGTACTGGATCAGCTCCTTGGCGGTTTCCTCATTGTCGGTAACGATGTTTTGCTGAGCTGCACCCAGGGCCATGTCGATGGCGGTTTCATACTCCCTCGGTACGGAAATCAGCTGGGCCAGCACGCCGCGGACGCCGGCCATCCCCCTGTCCTTGGCATACTGCATGGCCCGGCGAACAGTGTTGTTGTAGCCCTCCATCTCGCGGGTCATTTCAGAGAGAAGCTTTTGCCTTGACTGGGTGCTTTGCAGCGAGGAGGACAGCTGTTCCGCCTGAGTGCGCAGGGAAATCAGGGCCGCGTCGGATCGTCCCAGCGCGTCCTGCCTGTCTGCAAGGGTGTCCGCCAGCTTGTTACGAAGGGCTTCCTCCTCCTTCAGGCGTCGTTCGGTTTGCTGCTCGGCCTCCTGCAGGGCCTGTTCCTGCTGCTTCAATGCGCCTTCGGAGGCTGCCAATTCCTCAAGGCGGCTTTCCATCTGGGCACGCATGGTCTTCAAACGGGTCTGGTCGTTCTTCACGGCGCTCAGGCGGTTGAGGGCGTTCATCACATCGGCTTTGTGCCGTTCCAATTCATTTTCGCATGCTTCGGCATGCTGTTCCGCATTTTCCGCAGCGTTACGGGCCTTTTGAAGGGCTTGCTCCGCCTGGAACACCAGGGCTTCCTGGTCCCTGGCCTCGCTTTCGCTGCGGGTGAACAGCGCTTCCAGTTCATCCAGGCGGCGCTGGCTTTCCTGATTTTCCTCTTCGGTGCGCTCCCTGTTTTCCCGGCGGGTTTCCCGGCGGCTGTTCAGGGCCGAAAGAGTGCTCTGCGCCTCATGAACCTGCTCGGCGCAGGCCATCAGGGCGCTGCGGGTGCTGGTGATCTTCTCTTCCAGCTGGGCGATTTCGGATTGATATTCATCCCGTTTTTCGGTTTTAAGCGCGAGGGCTTCCTCCGTATCGCTGAGCACCGTGCGCAGATTCATCAGTTCGCCGTCCAGCTCGGCCAGACGCTCCTTCGCCCTGTCCGACCGAACAAGAAACAGGTTCAGGTCAAGAATTTTCAGTTCTGCGGACAACTCCAGATATTCCCGGGCGGCCCGCGCCTGCTCCTCAAGGGGCTTGAGCTGACGGTTCAGCTCCTCCAGAATGTCATCCACCCGCTCGGCGTTTTCCAGCGTACGCTGAAGCTTCTTATCGGCTTCCTCCTTGCGGGCCTTGAACTTCACAATGCCGGCGGCTTCCTCAAAAATCTGCCGCCTGTCCTCACCCCGGCGGGAAAGAATTTCATCAATGCGGCCCTGGCCAATAATGGAGTAGCCTTCCTTGCCGATGCCGGTGTCGCGGAACAAATCAATGATGTCCTTCAGGCGGCAGGCGGCGCGGTTCAGGTAATATTCACTTTCACCGTTGCGGTAGACCCGGCGGGTCACCATCACCTCGGCAAAGTCCATGTTCAGGGCACGGTCGTCGTTTTCAAAGATGAGGGATACCTCGCAGTAGCTGAGGGGTTTGCGCTTCTGGGTTCCGTTGAAAATCACGTCGGACATGCTGGCGCCGCGCAGGGTCTTGGCGGATTGCTCCCCCAGCACCCAGCGCACCGCGTCGCCGATGTTGCTTTTTCCCGAACCGTTGGGCCCGACGATGCCGGTGATGCCTTCGCCAAACACAATTTCCGTTCGCTGCGCAAAGGACTTGAACCCATACAGTTCCAACTTCTTCAGCCGCATTGACACCCTCCCAGCTTCATGAAACCATACCCCATATCATACCACATTTCACGGAAAAAGTCCAATCCGGCCTGATCATCCGGGAAAATTTGCGGGGAAACTTCTTCCATCTCTCGCCGGCAAAGCGCAAACGCGACCGAGAATGGCCATCCATCATCTTCCATAATGGCGGCGGAAAGGCCCGCAATGCCATGATCTGCCAGGGTTTTGCGGCATGGCGGGCCTGCGCGGAAGCGTTATGTGGGTGCAGGCGGCGGGAAAAGGCCGGCTGCGGACAAGCAAAGGAGGAAAACCGTAATGAAACACAATCAGCTCAGGAAAATCGTCAGCGTGACCGCGGCGGCCGCCATGGGTCTTGCGCCCATGATGGCCATGGCTGACACGGCGGACAGCGCCCTGGTCAAGGGCGGCGCGCTGAACCTGCGGGAAACCGCATCCCTCACTGCCAAGGTGCTGGGGCAGTACCCCACCGGCACGCTGGTGGAAATTGTCGAAAGTGGCAGCGAGTGGCACAAGGTGTCCGTGGGCGGGCAGCAGGGCTATATGATGGCCAAGTACCTCTCCACCGAAAACGGCGATACTGCCGCCACCGTGCGCACCAACACCGGCATCGGCCTGAATCTGCGGGAGGAACCCAGCCTGCAGGGCACCATCATCACCAGCTACAAGCCCGGCACGAAGGTGACGGTGCTGCAGCGCGGCAAGAGCTGGAGCCGTGTGAAGGTGGACAGCCGCGAGGGCTTCATGGCCACGCAGTATCTGTCCTTCTCCGGCCAGGGCGGCACCGGAAGCTCCGCCACGGGCAAGGTGGCCGTGGTCAATAACCCCAAGGACACCCAGGTGCTGAACCTGCGCCAGGAGGCTTCGCTGGACGCGAAGGTGCTTTCCTACTATCGCAACGGCGTGAAGGTGACCATTCTGGAGGAGGGCAAGACCTGGCACAAGGTGCAGGTGGAGGACGGCCGCATCGGCTACATGATGGCCAAATTCCTCAAGGTGACCGATGAAACCGGCACCGTCAAGCCCTACACCGCCACCCTGATCAACGTCAACGGCGGCAAGATTGTCAATTTCCGCACCGGCCCCAGCCTCAGCAGCACCATTATCCGCACTGTGCCCGTGGGTACCCAGGTGACCGTGCTGGAGCATGGCACTGACTGGTGCAAGGTGGATGTGGATGGTGAAACCGGCTACATCAGCACCTGGTTCATGAAAAAGTAAACAGCGCATATTCCGATTTTCCACGACAAGCCCATCTTTTCGGCCCGCACGGCCTCCCTTCTTCCGTGCGGGCGTTTTCGCGTCACGTGAAAAGGAAGGACATGGTCGTCTGGAGCAGCTTTTACATTCGGCGCTGTACAAACCGCTCTTTTTGCTGTAAAATAAAGCTGGTTATCCCTACATATAAGGATTCCGCACGATTGATCCGACTGTGTTAAAGGAGCTTGTTATGTTGAAACGCCTGCTTTGCCTGCTGCTTGCCCTGCTGCTTCTGCCCCTGTCTGCCGCCCTTGGCGAGGACGACGGGCTTTCTGCCCTGACCCTGGAGGAACTGACCGAATGGACCCAGGGCTACAAGATCCGCGCTATGGCCGCGCAGCCCCTGAACGACCCCACCGAGCCCGGGGCGCTTTCCGAGGACGGGTATGCCTTTGTGTATGATTTTGCCACCCTGTACATGGACAGACCGGAAATGACCGAGGACAGTGTGCTGAAGAACCTGGTCGTGACCGACGCCATGGAGGAAGGACCCAGGGGCACCCGGGTGGACATGCTCAGCGGTGAAATACTTGCTTCCTTCTATAATGAAAACGATCATTTGGAGGGAAAACGCGGCTTTGCGGCGCTGTACCTGGGCGACAGCATGCCCAGCAGCGCATCCTGGGCATGGCTTCAGCGGGACGGCCAGCGGGTAATGGCCATCCAGTACGCCGTGCATGAGCAGCTTGCCTCCGGCGGCGACGGCTATACCGACGCAGGACTGGTGTATACCATCCAGGATAACCTGGTGGCGGCCATCCGCGCCTATGGCCTGGACAGCGTGATTGACGAGGCCGACGTGCAGGACAACCTGGCCGCGGTGCGGGATGTGTTTGAGGATACGGCCTATGCCCAGGTGCCTATCAGCTATGTGGGTACGGATCTGGAGCCCTTTGAAGAAAGCGACCTGACCTTCTCGGACATCAGTTTTCTCACCCTGACCCCGGAAACGGCTCAGGCGGCCCTGGGAGATTGCCTGGAGGATATGTGGATGGAGGACGATACGGGGGAATTCATCCGCACGATGGAGTTTGCCGGGTGCGAGATCACCTTCATCTATGACAGCAATAAAGAAAACCCCCGGACGGAAATGCTGTCCATTGTGTCCGACGGCATGGAGGGACCCCGCTGCGTGCGGGTGGGCGATACCTTCTCCAGCGTACTGATCCGCTTCCGCTACAACGAAGGG
This sequence comes from uncultured Clostridia bacterium, assembly GCA_945877525.1. Taxonomy (GTDB): domain Bacteria; phylum Bacillota; class Clostridia; order Christensenellales; family Aristaeellaceae; genus UBA11524. The sequence continues at coordinate 7,163 of CAMDVP010000037.1, forward strand.
GAATATGAAAACAACTCTGAGGTGCTCTACGGCGACCCGACCGGCGACATGTACGGCATGGCGGAATACGGCGACGACGCCTCCGCCACCCTGCGCTATGCCTTCCGAACACAGGAGGGCCGTCAGGCGGTATTGTACATGACCTTTGAAGCAATGAGCCTGCGGGAAGCGCTTTTGTACTTCAACGAATGACTTTCATCCTGCCGCAAAAAACGAGGGGGACGAAGCGATGCGAATTGATCTGACCTGCCCGGTGGAGTGGTGGCGGTGCGACGTGCCGCGGGAGGATTATGCCGCCTGCGATGTGACGCTGTACAATCTGTCGGAGGAAACGGTGACCTCAGTGGAGGTGACGGTGATTCTCAGGGACAAGAGCGGCGAGGAGCAGGGACGGGTGGTGTTTCGCGCCCATGACCTTCATGGCGAACGGGATAAGACCTTCACCTTTGCCGTGCCCGTGGACAGGGACTGCCATGCCCAGCGGGCGGAGGTGCTGATAGAGAAGGTCTGGTTCGACAACAACAGCGTGTGGCGGCGGGGCAAGGGCGCGCTGACGGAGTATACCTCCAACGCCCTGCCCAACAGCCGTGCTCTGGAAATGCTGCGTTATGCCGCAGGCCCCGGCGCCGTGGGCTTTCCAGCGGAGCAGGAGGGTGTATGGCTTTGCGTGTGCGGCCGCCCCAACGATTCCTCCGCCCACGCCTGTGCCCGCTGCCACCGGGAAAAGAAACAGGTGTTTACGCAGTATAACCGAGAGGCCATCGAGAAAATGTCCGCCCAGCGGGAGAAGCAGCTTGACCTGAAGGCCAAGGCCGCGCGGGAGGATGCTTCGCGCCTGCAGTTGCAGCGGGAGCAGGAGCATGAGCAGCGCCGGAAGAAAAACCGCCGGGCCGTGGCTGTGGCGGTGGTGATGGCCCTGTGCACGGCGGTGGTGTATCTGTCCGCCTTTGAGGTGTGGCCCTATGTGAGCTATCGTCAGGCTGTCGCGGCCATGGAGGAGGGCCGCTTCGGTGAGGCGGAGGAAGCCTTCGCAGCCATGGGGGATTACCGCGATGCGGAGGAGCGCATTTTGCAGTGCCGCTATGACGCTGCCAAAGCCAGGCTGGAGGCTGGGGACGAAGCGTCTGTCGATGAGGCCCGGGAGGTTTTTGCCTCCCTTAACGACTATGAGGACAGCCGGGCGCTGATGGACGAGGCGGATTATCTCCGCGGGGGGATGATGCTGGAGGACGGCCGGGTGGAGGAAGCCCGGGAATTGTTCGCGGCACTGAACGGTTACAAAGATAGTACCGATAAAGAAATAAGATGTAACTATTTGTTGGCCTGCGTTCTGCTGGAGGACGGCGCGTATGACGAGGCCCGGGAAGCGCTGCTGGCACTGGGTGATTACGAGGACGCGCAGGAATTGGCCAAGGAAGCGCCCTATCGCGCGGCCCTACAGGCCATCGAGACAGGAGACGCCGACGAAGCGTTGCGCTATCTGGAGGGGCTTTCTGATTACAAAGACGCGGCGGAGGCAATCAAGCAGGCCCATTACATGAAGGGTGAACAATATCGCGAGGAGAACGACATGACCCGTGCCGGCGAGGAATTCCTTATGGCGGGAGACTATGCCGACGCGGCGGATCAGGCCAACGGGTGCATCTATACCCCTGCCGTGCAGGCCATGGCTCGGGGCGACTTTGAGCAGGCGGCGGAGTTGTTTGCGAAGATTCCGGGCTTCAAGGACGCGGACGATCAGTATCTTGCCTGCCTGTACAGCCTGGCCTCCCAGGCGGTGAGCGACATGGAGTTCAACCTGGCCCGGGGGTACCTGAATCAACTTCCGCAGGAATATAAGGATGTGGCGACCCTGCAGCTGGAATGTATATATCAGCCTGCCGACCGTGCCTATGAGCGCAAGGACTACCAGGCCGCAGTGGAGGGCTTCAGCCAAATTCCCGACTACCGCGACAGCGCGAAAAAGCTGCAGAAGGCCCGCTATGCGCTGGCTGGCAGCCTGACGGCGGATGGAAAATACGCCGAGGCTGCTGCCCTGTACGAGCAGCTGGGCTCTTACAGCGACAGTGCCAAGCAGCTGAAGCAGGCCCGGTACATGAACGCCATGCAGCTGCTGAATACGCAGCAGTATGATCAGGCGGAGGAAATCTTCCTTGCCCTGGGAGATTACAAAGACTGCGCCGGACAGCTGAACATCATCCGCTACACCCGTGCGTGCGCCCTGCTGGAGGCGGGCGACTGGGCTTCGGCCCGCACGCTGTTTGAGCAGCTGGCAGGTTATGCCGACGCGAAAGATCGGCTGCTGGCCTGCACTTATCTGGAGGCGCAAAGCCTGGCGGAGCAGGGCAAGGCGGAGGACGCGGCGGCCCTGTTTGTGGCGCTGGGAGACTATGAGAACGCGGCTGAGCGCGCGAAGGACATGTACTATATCCTGGGGCAGAATGCCCGGGAGGTGGGGCAGCTATTGCAGGCCGCGGCATATTTTGACAAGGCCGGGGATGTGCAGGACGCGGCGCAGCAGGCGGAGGCCATCTATGACGAATACTACGGTCAGGTGGCGCAGCAGGCCCGGGAGGCCATGGAAAGGGGCGAATATGCCCTGACGGCTACGCTTCTCAAGGGCATCCGCGTGGACGAGCTGCCAGGCAAGTATGCCGATTTGAAGGAAATGTACCAGCTGGCCTGCTATAACGAGGCCGAGCGGCTTTACGCCGAAGGTAAACCCTATGAGGCCATGCCTTATTATCAGGCGGTGCCCGGGTATCAGAACGCGGACAGCCGGCTTTCGGAAAGCTGCTACATGATGCTGGGAACCTGGCGAACCAGAGACGGGCAGACATATGTTTTCCGGCCCGACGGCACCTGCGACATGGCTGGAGAAAAACTGTATTTTGAGGTCAGCGCCTATGCCCTGAACACCGGCGCCTCTCCCGGCAGCCTTCAGGCTACCCACTCCATTTCCTCCGTCAATGACAGGGAGGCCGTCCTCTACGACCTGCGGGACGCGAAGGCAAAGCAGATCCGCCTGACCCGGGCGGAGGAGGGGGCGGAGGAGCCTGCAGCCACCCTTCCGCCCATGACGGAAATCACCGTGCAGGACGAGGACAGCGGTGAGGGAGCATAAAATGAAGCATCAGGCCTTTGCTCCCTCCGCAAGGCGCATCCCGGAGCTGGACGGAATGCGGGTGCTGCTGGTGTTTATCGTCAGCTGGTATCATATCTGGCAGCAGAGCTGGCTTACCCCGCGCATTGGCGGGGTGTCGCTGGATTTTCTGGTGCGGTCGGGCTATATGCCGGTGGACGGCACCATACTGCTCAGCGGGTTTCTGCTGTTTCTGCCTTATGCCCGCACCATGCTCCTTGGGGAGAAAATGCCGGACGCCCGGGAGTTTTACCGCCGGCGGATCATGCGGGTGGTGCCCAGCTACAACTTCTACACGCTGCTGCTTCTCTTCGTAGTGGCGCTGCCCTGGGGGCTGTATCCCTCGGCACAGAAGATGGTGAAGGACCTGTTTATGCACTTCACCTTCACCTTTACGTTTGACATGGAAACCTACATGTCCCCCCCCGTGGGTGTGGCCAGCTGGACCCTGGCGGTGGAAATGCAGGCCTACCTGCTGTTTCCCCTGCTGGCGGGTCTGGCTCTGCGCCGCCCCGCGGCCACCCTTTGCGGCATGGCCGCCGCGGCCTTTGCCTACCGGGGCTACTGCCTGTGGGCCATGAATGAATACGGCATGGTGGTCAACCAGCTGCCAGCCTTCCTGGATGTGTATGCGGTGGGCATGGCGGGGGCGATCCTCTATGTGTGGCTGGTGAAGAAGTGGCAGGACGTTCGCCGGCCTATCCTGTGGCAGGCGCTGGCAACATCCCTGGCGGCGCTGGCGCTGTGGGGGCTGGTGGGCCTGCTGAAGGCCCAGGCGGCAACCTCCGGCTTCAACGGCATTCAGGCCGGGCAGATGCTGCGGCGCTTTCCCCTGGCGCTGCTGATGGTTTCCCTGGCGGTCAGCCTGCCCTTTACCGTGCTGCCCCTGCGAAAGCTCATGGGCAACAGGGTCATGGCGTTCCTTTCGGCCATTTCCATGAATTACTACCTGATTCATCAGCCGGTGGCCGTGCATCTCAAGCGGCTGGGCATTCCCTATGCCGCCTCCGAACTGCCCAATCAGGCGGGGGAACAGCCCTGGCAGAACCAGTATACCGCGCTGTGCTTCGGCATATCGCTGTTGATGGCTATCCTGATGACGTATCTGGTGGAAAAGCCCTGCGCAAGGCTTTTGCGGCGGTGGTTTGACCGGCGCGACCGGCGGCGCAGGCAGCGCTATGCGGCCCTGGCCGACAAAATTATGATGGAGGCCCCGGCGGAGGGCACGATCCGCCTGACGGCCCGCCGGGTGCCGGACGAGCTTCGGGCGGCGCTGGAGCAGGCTGTGGAAAGCCGCGCTGCGTCGGAGGGCCCGCAGGTGGCGCTGCTGGTGAAAAGAGGCCCCTGTGGCGGGCAGTGCGACCCGGAAACCGGCTTCGGCTGGGCGTGGAAATAATGCGGATTTTCGTCAAAATGCTTCATTTGTACAGCAACTTTTCCGCTGCGCTCCGTGAATCATTTGGACGGAAATGAGTAAAAGCAAAGGAGAAGAAGGACGATGGGTTCCCTTGTCAGTACGCTGATTTCGCTGGCGGCGGCGGGCACGATGATGCTCTCTGCGCCGCTGAACCAGGCCGCGCCCCAGCATGATGTGGACGGCACGCTGTTTCTTGTCAACCGGCAGTGGCGGGTGCATCAGTATTATGTGCCGGAGCATATGCGCCAGGCGGAGGTAACCGGGCAGATCCGCACCATGCGGGAGGAGGCCGCCGCTGCGCTGGAGGCCATGTATGACGCCTGCAAGAAGGAGGCGAAGGTCACCCTGACCTCTGTCAGCGGCTACCGCAGCTATACCAAGCAGAACAACATTTATCAGAACAAGCTGAACAGCGTGGGCAGCAAGGCCAAGGCGGACGAGTATGTGGCCCGGCCCGGGGCCAGCGAGCATCAGCTGGGCATGGCCATGGACGTTGGACAGAAGGACAAGGTGAACCTGTCCGCCTCCTTTGGCAGCACCAAGGGCGGCAAGTGGGTGCGGGAAAACTGCTGGCGCTTTGGGTTCATCCTGCGCTATGACGAGGGCTGGGAGGATGTGACGGGCTACAACTTCGAGCCCTGGCATGTGCGCTATGTGGGCCTGGAGGCTGCCGAGGCGCTGCACGAAAACCCCATGCCCTTTGAAACCTATCTGCTGGGGCTGCGCGAGGAGCGGCTGTATGCCATGATACAGGGAGCATCGGCAGGCGAAGAATAAATGGGGAGGAACGGAAGATGAAGGGGTGGATCAAGGTCGGAGCGCTGCTGCTTGTGCTGGCAACGGTACTGTGCGCAGCGGGCTGCGCCATGGCGGAGGAAAGGTGGTCTCTGCTGATGCTGGCCAGCGCGAAGGCACCCATGGCTGAGGACATGGTGCCGCCGGATCTGGTAACGCTGACCGTGCGCAGGGAAGACGCGGAGGGCGGGATTCGCATGGCCTCATCCTCCACAAGGGTTAGCCTGTCGGCTGAGGCGGCCGCCGCCCTGGAAAGGCTGTGCGGCGCGGCGGAGGAGGAGAGCGTTATCCTCTATGCGCGGCAGGGCTATCGCTCCTATCAGGATGAACAGAAGCTCTACGACAGAATGACCGCCCAGGGTAAGCCTGCCTGCAGGCCGGGAGAATCGGACTATCAGACGGGACTGGCTGTGACCCTGGTGAGCAAGGAATTCCGTGCCGGACAGCTGGACGAGGGCTTCGGCGAGACGGCCGAGGGCCGGTGGATGGCAGAAAACGGCGCGCGCTTCGGCTTTGTGATACGCTATCCCGAGGGCAAGCAGGCTGAAACCGGATGCTCCTGGGAGCCATGGCATCTGCGCTATGTGGGGGAAGAGGCCGCCGTCGTCATGCAGATGAATCATCTTTGCCTGGAGGAATACCGCATCATGTCCGGCTCGGTGCTGCTGAGCGGGTACAGGCAGCAGGAAGCCCCCATCCAGGCCACCGACGAGCCTGCCTTTACCCCCGACCCGAACGACTGGCTGGTGGTGGATGAAATCGGGCCGGACGGAGACTATGAATATCACCTGTTTCCCACAGAGGAGAAAGGAGCCTGAACCTTGCGCTGCAAACTGTGCAAAAGGGCGCTGGCACTGGTGCTGGCGCTTACGCTTCCCCTGGGCTGCCTGGCGGAGGAGGATGAGGAAATCAGCATTGAGGACACCGCTGGGATTTTCCTGGAGGAGGTGACCTATGACGATGTGGCCTGGCAGTTTCCCATCGACCTGATGGCGCTGGATCCAGTCCTGATTCGCCTGGCCAACAAGCAGGTGCTGCTTGGCAAGGACTTTGTGCCATCTCCCCTGGTGACCATGAAAACAAGAAAGGCCAACGCCGACGGCTCCAACGCCAACGGCGGGGTGAAGAAGGCCTCCTCCGGCGAAATGAAGCTGCAGGAGGAATGCGCCGCCGCCCTGGTCACCATGTTCGAGGCGGCCCTGGAGGACGGCATCACCCTGTATCTGAAAAGCGCCTACCGCTCCTGGAGCACCCAGAATACCATGTATTCCAACCGCCTGAAGAAAAACGGCGGCAAGGATGACGGCTGGGTGAGCAAGCCCGGCGCCAGCGACCATCAGACGGGCCTGGGCTGCGACGTGGTGCCCTACGAATGGCGCGACAAGGGCATGAACGAAAAGATGGCCACCACCGAGGAGTGCCAGTGGATGGCTGCGCACTGCGCGGAATACGGCTTCATTATCCGCTATCCCGAGGATAAGGAGGACGTGACGGAAATCAACTATGAGCCCTGGCATCTGCGCTATGTGGGCAACCCGGCAGCCACCTACATTATGGAAAACGGGCTGTGCCTGGAGGAATTCCATCAGCAGCTGCAGGAGGCCATTGACCAGTTTCTGCAGGACGGCGGACGGGAAAGCCTGGTGCGGGATTTGATCCAGATGTCCGCGGACGATCAGTAATGCTATGTTACATTAGAGCATAGAAGCAAGAGGATGGCCCCGAAGGTTTCCAAAGGGCGACGGCTCGCCAGTGGCGAGTCCGCCGAAGGCGGAAGTCGAAAGCGGAGCGACAATGATCGGAAAGCCCTTTGGGGAGTGAGGCTTTCGTTGCCAGTGGCGACAAAGAGAAAGCCGAACGAGTCAGCCGAAACGAGCGGCCTTGGGCCGCGACGATTGAGGCTGCGGACGCGCCTGCAGGCGCGAAACCCCTGCCTTCGTTAAAGCAATCATTTTAGGCGGGAGCAGTATAAGGAGTGGTGCCGATGAATTGGTTTGACCCGGAGGATCACTCCTCCCCTGTTATCACCGCGGAAAAGCAGATGCGGGGCGGACACCGGGGCTATACCGTCGATTTGCCTGAAACGGCGGTGGTATTCTTCATGGGCCGAGGCATGGAGGTGGCGGAGGAATATCCCTCCCATATTCTGACGGAAAAATTTCCGCGCTTTCTGCGGCCCTGCCCCATCGGTCAGTTTGACACGGGCAATCGCGCCTGCTTCATTAACGGCGGCTCGGCGGCGCCCATGGCGGCGGATACCCTGGAGTGCCTGGCTGCCAGCGGAGTGAAGCGGGTGCTGGTGATGGGCATGTGCGGGGCCATTGCGCCGGATGTGAACGTAGGCGATATGTTGCTGCCCTCCAGGGCGCTGGTGGAGGAGGGTACCTCCCTGCACTATGCGCAGAATGTGCAGTGGGTTTATCCGGATGCGGCGCTGCTGGAAAAGGCCCGCGCGGCCTTCCCTGAGGCCAAGGATATGCCTGTTGCGTCCACCGATGCGGTGTACCGGCAAACCTATCGGACGGAGGCGCGCTGGCGGGACATGGGCTGCGGCGGCGTGGACATGGAAACCTCCGCCATGATGTGCGTGGGCAAGGCTCTGGGGGTTGAGGTCGTGGCGGTGCTGGTGGCCTCGGACAAGCACCCGGAGCAGGAGGGCAACGCCCCCTGGGGGTGGCACATCACAAGGGAAATGCGGGATAAATTCCTTCGCAGGGGCATCGACTTTGCCCTGACGCTGTAAAGGAGCGCTTTCACATTGACACAGGAGACGAAGAAGCTGATCGGCCGGGGACTGTTTGCCGGGGCGATGATCGGCGTGGGATGCATGGTATACCTGGCCTGCGAGAACAAGATGCTGGGAGCGTTTTTGTTTTCGGCGGGGCTGTTTTTTGTGCTGACCTACGGGGGCGTGCTGTTCACAGGGGTGTGCGGGCTGAAAACCCCATGGAAGCGCCTGGCGGCGGTGTTCGGGCTGAACTTTGCGGGGATTTTCGCGGTGAGCCTGCTGGTGTGGCCGGGAACGCTGCCCGCGTCCGCCGCGGCGGTGGTGGTGAAAAAGCTGGGCATGAGCCCGCTTTCCTGGCTGTTCAACGGCATGCTCTGCGGGGCCATGATGTACCTGGGGGTGACGGGCTTCAAGCGGGCCAAGGACGGCGTGACGGGCCTGGCCTCGGTGCTGTACGCGGTGCCGGTGTTCATCCTGGCTTACTTTGAGCACAGCATTGCCGATATGGGCTATCTGGCCATTGCCCTGCCCTGCCTGAGCGCTGTCCAGGCGCTGCAGATGGTCGGGGTGATCCTGGTGGTGGCTGCGGGCAACGTGGCGGGGAGCAAGATCGTTCGTGTGCTGACCACCATGGGAGAATCCTCAAAATAATTTGAAATGACCAAAAAACAAAAGAAAAGATGTGCCTGATGCGGATATTTGCACGGGCACATTCTTTTTGACCTTTTTATACTTTGACTATCTTTGACCTTTGGTGTATGATATAGCCACGGTTCAGGAAGAACCGCAGAAACAACAAACACCGTAACCGTAAAGGAGGTTATCTTATGTATACCATCGTTCCGCTTCATCGTCATTCCAATGTATCCTACCCCATGAACAGCCTGTTTGACGACCGCTTCTTCCGTTCCTTCTTCGACATGAACGACATGGTCGGCGCCCCCGGCTTCCGCGTGGACGTGAAGGAAGAGCCCGAATCCTACCGCCTGGAGGCCGAGCTGCCCGGCGTGAAGCAGGAGAACATCAGCCTGTCGGTGGATCACGACGTGCTGACCATCTCCGCCGAGGTCAATGCCCAGAAGCAGGAGAAGCACGAAAACTACCTGTACTCCGAGCGCCGCAGCGGCCACATGGAACGCCGCTTCAGCCTGGAGGGCATCTACGAGGACGGCATTACCGCCGAATACAAGGACGGCATCCTGACCGTGAACCTGCCCAAGGTGAAGCCCGAGCCTGAAAAGAGCGCCCGCCACATTGCCATCAACGGCAGCGTCGCCTCCGAGCCCATCCATATCGACGGCCAGAACGCATAATCCATATAAAGAGGAACTGCCTCCCTGAAGTGAACCCCAAAAGTTAGACATTTTTAGAATTAAGCGGCCTGAAGGGTCT